>CAZFKW010000144.1:0-9325 GCA_964519795.1 uncultured Ramlibacter sp.
AAGGTGCCGGATGGCGCGCTCACCTCGCGCCTGCAACACCTGCGCGAAGGGGACGAGGTGCTGGTGGGCAGCAAGGCTGTCGGCACGCTGGTGCTGGACGACCTGCGGCCCGGGCGCAACGTTTACCTGCTGGCCACCGGCACAGGGCTCGCGCCGTTCATGAGCATTGTGCGTGACCCGGAGATTTACGAGCGGTTCGAGCGCGTCATCCTGGTGCACGGGGTGCGCTACGTGAGCGAGCTGGCCTATGCAGATGAATTGCAGTCACGATTGCCGGCTGACGAATTCCTGGGTGGCCTGGTTTCGCGGGGCCTGGTTTACTACCCGACTTGTACGCGTGAGCCGTTCCGGGTGACAGGCCGCATACCGGACCTGATCCGCAGCGGGAGGCTGACAGGCGATCTCGGGCTGCCGCCGTTGTCGCCGGAACGCGATCGCGTGATGATTTGCGGCAACCCATCGGCTCTTGCCGATATCCGCGCCGAGCTGGACGGGCGCGGCTTCGAGGTGTCGGCCGGAACCGGCGAGCAGGGCGACTACGTATTCGAGCGGGCATTCGTCGAGAAATGAGCTACGTCGTCACTGAGGATTGCATCCGCTGCAAGTACACGGACTGCGTGGCCATCTGCCCGGTGGATGCCTTCCGTGAGGGCGAAGTCATGCTGGTCATCGACCCGCATGTCTGCATTGATTGCGGCGTGTGCGAGCCCGAATGCCCCGTGGGTGCGATTGCGTTCGACCAGCAGGCCGGGCCGCAGTGGCGCGAGCTCAATGACCGGTATGCCCGGCTCTGGCCCGTGATCACCGTGCCACGGCCGGCGCCGGCCGACGCGGCAGTATTTCATGGCATGGCGGGCAAGGCCGGGTCTTTCTTCAGCGACAAGGCTGCGGCATAGTGTTGCAGCATGGAACGCAAGTCAGATCCCAAATGGAACCGCGCCCTGGAGGGCCTTGCCCACGAAGAAGCCGAGGAGATCCACCGGCTGATGCGATTGCGCCCCTATGCGCCGCGGGCAACCGTTTTCACGCAGGGCGAGCCGAGTGACTCCCTGGTGGTCGTGCGCAACGGGCGTGTGCGCCTGTACATCACGTCGGCGGAAGGTGAGGAGTTCACGGTGAGCATGCTCACGGCAGGCAGCATCCTGGGCCTGGCGGCTGTCGTGCTGCGCCGTCCGCGCATCCTGTCTGTGGAGGCGGCAGGCGCTGTGGACGTGTCGATCCTGCCCGCTGGCGATTTTGCCGCGTGCATGCGGCGCTTTCCCAGGTTCGCCCACAACATCACCGAGCTGCTGGCCATTCTGGCCGTGGAGAACATTGAGCGCAGCGCGCCACTTGTGCTGGACTCAGCTGCGCAAAGGCTCGGGCGCATTCTGCTGGCGCTGTCCGTGCGCGGCAGCGACGGCGCGCAGGTCGTGCAGGACATCACGCACGACGAGTTGGGAAAGATGATCGGCGCCTCGCGCACCTGGGTCAGCCTGACGTTGTCGCAGTTCGAGCGGAGCGGTTGCCTGGCCAAACAACCGGGATGCATCGTCATCCTCAATCCACAAGGGCTGCTGCGCTGAGCGGCGCCTGCCCCTCTTTTTTTCACCAGGAGAATTGAATGAAACTCGCGACATATCGCGACGGGACGCGCGATGGCCAACTTGCCATCGTGAGCAGCGGACTCGACAGGGCTGCGTTCGTGCAGGACATTGCCCGGACGATGCAGGATGCGCTTGACCGCTGGGTGCAGGTGGAGCGGGACCTGCGTTTTCGCGCGGCGCAGCTGGAGGCCTCCCGCCTGGCCGGGGCTTTTCCGTTCCAGCCGGAGATGTGCATGGCACCGCTGCCCCGTGCCTACCAATGGGCGGATGGCTCGGCCTACCTCAACCACGTCGAACTGGTGCGCAAGGCGCGCGGCGCAGCCATGCCGCCCGAACTGTATGTTGATCCGCTGATGTACCAGGGCGGCAGTGACGCGATGCTTGGGGCGCATGACGACATTCGCTGTGCAGATGAAGCCTGGGGAATCGACTTTGAAGCAGAAGTGGCCGTCATTACCGGTGATCTGGAAGCCGGCGCTGCACCGGGGCAAGCTTTAGCCGCCGTGCGATTGCTGGTGCTTGTCAATGATGTTTCGCTGCGGGAGTTGATTCCGGCAGAGCTGGCCAAGGGCTTCGGCTTTCTCCAGAGCAAGCCGCCGACAGCTTTCGCGCCTGTGGCCGTGACGCCCGATGAACTGGGTTCGGCGTGGGATGCCGGCCGCCTTCGCGCGACACTGGAGGTCTGGCGTAGCGGCCAGAAAGTGGGATCGCTGAGCTGTGGTGACGACATGCACTTCTCCTTCGGTGAGCTCATCTCGCATCTGTGCAGAACCCGGCCGGTGACTGCTGGCACGATTGTCGGGTCCGGCACTGTATCCAATCTTGACGAAGCGGCAGGCATCGGCTGCATCGCCGAGCGGCGCATGAAGGAAAAAATCGCCAGGGCTGCATCATTGACCCCCTACCTCGCGGACGGAGAGACCGTGACGCTTGATGCTTCCCTGGCCGATGGCAGGAGTATTTTTGGCGCCATCCGTCAACGGGTGGCGGTGGGGCGCTAAGGCGGTGGCGGCCGCGACGACGTCGGCCGCGCCGGGCCCAGCCGGGAGGCGTGGTCCTCAGTCCAGGGCCAGCTCTTCTCTTCAAATTGCAGGATGGCGGCCCATCGAATTCACTCGTAGCATCGGCACACCCATTAACAACAAGGAGAAGGGCCATGGCTTCAAGCAACTACCTGGTTGAGCTGTCTGCCGGCAGCCTGACCACCGTCCAGTCATCCATCAACAACCTGCTGCTGGACGGGCTGGACGTGCACCTCACGCCGCTGGGCGCTGATCCCCGAGCATCTGGTGTGGGCCATCAAGGCGCAATACGGCCAGACCGACGTCTGGAACTATCTCCAGCGCAACGGGGTGGTCTTCAAGTCGCATCACCTGATCGCAGACAGCGACGCCATGGCTTTGCTGGCACCGTTGCCCGAGAGCAAGCTGGATGTCGGGCCGGCGGTCGCCATTCCTTCGGTGGGCGGTTTGCAGTGGCATCTGGACAAGATCAGGCTTGGTCAGGCGTGGGCCTTGCTGGGCGGGCCGGACAACATCCAGTGGGCCTGCAAGGTAGGGCAGATTGACACCGGCTTCACACGGCATCCCGCGCTGGGCTTTGCCGGTAGCGTGACCTCGCCATGGCTTGACGTGGCAGCATGCCGCAATTTCTTTGAGCCCAGCCACGCGGGCGAAGACCCGGGGCCACCCACCGGCGAGGACCCGCGCTCGGGCACCTTCTGGGGCCATGGCACGCGCATCGGCTCCACCATTTCGGGCTGGCATGACAAGGGGGACAACGGCGACACGTTTTACGGCGCGGCGCCAAGGGTGAGGCATGTGGTGGTGCGCATTTCGAACTCGGTGGGTATCAACGACCAGCTGCCGGCTTTTGCCAAGGCACTGGACTACCTGGTGGATGAAGCCGGCGTCGATGTGGTCAACCTGAGCATGGGCGTGTTCCCTGCCTGGCTGTCCAAGGCTGCCAGGCGGGCGGTGGACAACGCCTATGACAAGGGCGTGATCCTGGTCTGCGCAGCCGGGCAGCCCTTCAGGCCGGTGATTGCACCGGCGTCTTATGGCCGCTCCATCGCGGTGAGCGCCATCAACAGCCAGGACCAGATCTGGTCCAAGTCTGCCCGGGGCCCGGAGGTCGACTGGGCCGCGCCGGGCACCGGCATTCGCCGCGCGACGCTCACGGGTGTGAAGGGCAGCTATGTCTACAGGGACGGCGGCAGTGGTACTTCGTTCGCATCGGCGCTGACAAGCGGCGTGGCCGCGCTGTGGCTGACGCACCGGGCCGCAAGGTTGGCGGCGTACCCGCAGAAGTGGATGCGCGTGGCGGCGTTCCGTACGCTGGGCAGGGCGACAGCGCGGGTGCCCGATGTCTGGGGGCCTGATGTGGCAGGCACAGGCATCCTGGATGCAGAGGCGTTGCTGAATGCGCAGCTGCCTGGCGCGGGGGAATTGGTGCAAGAGCCGGCGATTGGGTGACGCGCCGGAAGCCTGGTCCCTGCAATACGGGCGTTTGTGCGGCGGTACCCGGGTACCCTCACCAGAGTGCCGAGTCGCGCATCTCCATCAGCTGCCTGCGCTCGCGGCCGCGCTTCCATGCGGTGACGCCGGCCACGACAGCAAGGGCTGCGGCGCCGGCGCCGACGATGGCGCCTGCTGTCAGCGTGACGCCGAATACACGCATGGCAAGAACGGCCAGCGCCGCTAGGACGGCCATCACCACGAGGGTCCTGATGGCGAGTTTGGCCACCGAGCGGGATGTCTTTGAGTCATGAACGTACATGGCCTTGAGCATGCCATACATGGCATGGCCTGTTGTGTTTGTGGAATAAGGCCTTTGCGTTAACTGATGGATGAAATGTTGCCGGATTGATCAAGGGGAAACACTGACTGCCGGTGCCATCTCAATGAATTCCCGTTCTGCTGTTCAGCGCAACACCAGGACCGGCACTGTGGAGTGCGTCAGTACATGCTGTGTTTCGCTGCCGAGCAGGACGCGCTTGATGCCCCTGCGGCCATGTGACGCCATCACGACGAGGTCGGCCTTGTGCTTTGTTGCGGCGGCGATGACGGCTTCAGCCACCACGCCGGAATACACGAGCACGCCTTTGGCCTGCACGCCCTGCCTGGCGGCCGCGTCTTTTGCGGCGTCGACAATCGCCTGCGCCACGTCGCGGCGCTTTTCCTCAATCCCGGCGACGTTCTGCGACGACACGGCGATGCCCTCATAGAGGCTTGTCTGGTAGCGCTCCAGTACGTTGAGCACCACAAGCTGGGCACTGCACAGCCGCGCCATGTCAATGGCTGCGGTAACGGCTTTTCTGGAAAGGGCGGTGCCATCCGTGGCAACGAGGATGCGCTGGTACATGATCTTTCTCCGGTGAATGGCGCCATGGTGCGCGCATGCGGCCGGTTTTTCATTGATGCGCGTCAAGCGCGCGTGCATTTTTGTGGACGCCAGTGCACGCCGCGCCATCTGCAGCGCGCGGACGTTGGACGCGGTCAATGGTGTGGCGCCGCACTGACCTGCAAAAGCCCCGCTTCAGAGGTGCGACTTTGGGCAGGGCATTCGCGCGATCCGTCCTGCCTTGTTAAGGTTGGGCATGCAAGACAATCCCTTCACCCTCTGGATCCAGGAGTCCACTTTTCTCGGCATGCCGGTCACCAGCCTTGTGGTTGCTGCGGCGGTAGCCCTCATTGTTTACCTGGTGCTCACCATTGCCCTGCGGGTCGCGCTGGCGCGGCTCAGGCGGCTGGCAGCGCATACCTCGACGGGTGCGGATGACGTCATCGTGCAGGTGCTGGGTGCGGCCAACCGCTGGCTGATCGCGCTTGTGGCCTTTCTCGTGGGCGTCGGCATGCTGGACTTGCCGGAGCGCTGGGCGGATCGCGTCTCACAGCTCTGGTTCGTTGCCGTTGCATTGCAGCTTGGCTTGTGGGCCAACAGTGCCGTGGCGATTGCCTTGCGCCGCCACGCAGAGCGGCAGGCGGCGGCCGGGTCACCCCAGGCCAGCGCTGCGGCGATGCTGATCTCGTGGGGGGTGCGCCTGCTGCTGTGGTCAGTGGTGCTGCTGGCCATGCTGTCCAACATGGGGGTGAACATCACGGCCTTCGTGGCCAGCCTGGGCGTCGGCGGCATCGCCGTGGCGCTGGCGGCGCAGACGGTTCTGGGCGACCTGTTTGCCTCGGTGTCCATTGCCATGGACAAGCCGTTTGAAGTGGGGGATTTTGTAGTGTTCGGCAGTGTGGCCGGCACTATTGAATATGTGGGTATCAAGACCACGCGTATCCGCAGCCTGGGTGGCGAGCAGTTGGTCATGTCCAACACCGAGTTGCTCAAGCAGACGGTGAGCAACTACAAGCGGCTGCGCGAGCGGCGCATCGTATTCAAGTTTGGCGTGACATACGACACCACGGCAGAGCAGGCGGCTGCGATTCCGGGCATTGTGAAGAAACTGGTGGAAGCCAGCGACAGGCTGCGCTTTGACCGTGCCCACTTCAAGGCCTTTGGCGACAGCTCGCTGGACTATGAGGTGGTGTACATCGTCAAGGACCCGGCCTTTGGCGTGTACATGGATGAGCAGCAGCGCATCAACCTGGCGCTGATGCAGGAACTGGCGGCCATCAACGTCGGCTTTGCCTTCCCCACACGCACGGTGCATGTGGTGCAGGCGCCTGCGGGGTTGGCGCCGCAGGGCGACCGGTTCGTCAGCCCGGCACCCTTGCCCGGCGCTGCCTGAGGTGCGCGAGCGGCGCGTTCTCAGCGGCAGGGTCGCGGTCAGGCGGTCATCGCTGAAGCAGGCGTCAGCCGGCTTCCCGGGAGTCGTAGTACCTGTCGAGGAAGTCCAGCTGTTCCTTGCGCCAGCCGCGCCCGGCTTCAGGCGTGTCGCCGAATGCCATGTGGTTGTCCTGCCCGATGCTGTAGGGCGCCCACGCCGGCAGGCCTGGTGAGTTCGGGTTGGCGTTGCGGGCAAAGGCCACCCATGCCTGCATCATCGTGCGGGATACCTGTGCGTCAACACTGTCAAAGGCGGCGGCCTCGCCCGGAGCGGTTTCAGCGTAGGTGCCAAACACGTGTGCCACTTCTTCGGCATGGTGCGGGCCGTCCTTCTGGCCGGGCCGCCGGCGCAGGAACAGGTAGCGCCAGGTTCGCGGTTCCTTTTTTGCCATGGTCTCGGCCAGCAGCCGCGTGCCGTAGTTGAACTGGGTGTCGGCAAACATCTCGCCGACCCTCGGCCGGGCCTGGTTGTCCGCTGTTGCGGGGTAGGTGCGCAATGCCTCCTGTGCCGCTTCGCCAAAATTGGTTTGCACCAGGCTGGTGTACTGCTCCAGGTTGTCGACAGGCCAGCTTGCCGTCAGCGAGCTGCCTTCATCGGCATTGCTGCCGACGACCAGTGGCATCGCATGGATGCGCCCGGACTTCAGCACAGGCCGCTCGTCTTCTGGCAGCAGCCAGCCGTCGCGAATGGGGCGCAGCACGCGCGGCGTGGTCAGGCCGCGCACCTTGGGCGAGAGCAGCGGTGTCCTGGCCAGCAGCTCGTCGGCGCTGAGGCCGCGCAGCGCGTCAATGTCGTCGCCAAGCGCAAGCGCTGCGTTTTCCGCATCGGCCAGGGTGGCCAGCGGCCGGCCTGCACCGGGGCTGTGCAGGATGGCCTGCTGGAACAGACCTTTGCCCATGGGCGACGCAAGCAGCAGGGCAATGGACGCCGAGCCGGCCGACACACCGAATGCGGTGACGCGTTGCGGGTCGCCGCCAAAGGCAGCAATGTTGCGCCTGACCCACTGCAGCACGGCGATCTGGTCGAGCAGGCCGTAGTTGCCCGATACCCCATGTTCCGACTCGCGGCTCAGCCCGGGATGCGCCATGAAGCCGAACAGGCCCGCGCGGTAATTGAAGCTCACCACGATGGCGCCCTGCGCCGCCATGGCTGCGCCGTCGTTGGCCGAGTCAGCGCCGCTGCCGCGCTCGAAGCCGCCGCCATTGAACCAGACCATCACCGGCAGGGCGCCTGGCGCTGCGCCTGCGGGCGCCCACACATTCAGGTAAAGGCAGTCTTCACTCTGCGATGGCGCGCGCGAGCGCGGATTGGCCGCCTGCGGAAGATCCGGACCAAACCCGAGCGCATCGCGCACGCCGCTCCATGGCACCACAGGTTGCGGCGCGCGCCAGCGCAGCGGGCCCACAGGGGCCGCCGCGTACGGGATGCCTTTGAAGACATGCAGGGGAAGGCCGGCCGGAACCGCAGATGACATGACGGCGGCGCCTTTGAGGAAGCCGTTGTCCGTTTGCACGATGGGGGAAGAGGTATGGGAAGTGCCTGGATTGACTTGCATGGGCTTGGATGGCGATGTTTTTCCGAAACCCCAATTGTGAGGGGCAGTGCCGGCCCGCGCAGCGATGGGCACCATCGCCTTGCCACGTCCGTGGCGGCACCATCTAAGGGTATGCCCCTATGCCGTGGAATGGGCGCATGAGTTTTGGTTATGGCCTGTTCCCAAATCGGCATCAGGCTTTTTTGCGGCAACTGCTTAAACTGGCGCTGTCACAAGCCCCATCACATCCCTGAACAAGCAGGAACCGGAGTCCAATGAGCACACCCGCCAGCAGCGTTTTACATCGCCACCTGCACCACACTCCCCCTGTCGCCGTGGGCGGCAAGGGCGTGTACCTGACTGACGCGGATGGCAAGCGCTATATTGATGCCTCCGGCGGCGCTGCGGTCTCGTGCCTTGGTCATGGCCACCCCGACGTGCTGGGCGCCATGCATGCGCAGCTGGACAAGCTGGCCTTCGCCCACACAGGTTTCTTCTCCACGCAGGTCGCGGAAGAGCTGGCCGACCGCCTGGTGAAAACGGCCCCTGCCGGCATGAGCCACGCGTATTTTGTGAGCGGCGGATCCGAGGCCATGGAGGCCGCCATGAAGATGGCTCGCCAGTACTTTGTGGAGATCGGCCAGCCGCAGCGCAAGCATTTCATTGCGCGCAGGCAGAGCTACCATGGCAACACGCTGGGTGCCCTGGCCCTGGGCGGCAACAAGTGGCGGCGCGAGGCCTTTGCGCCGCTGCTGATAGACGTGACGCACATCTCCCCCTGTTACCCTTACCGCGAACAGCGTGAGGGCGAGACGCCTGAGCAGTATGGCGCGCGGCTGGCGCAGGAGCTGGAAGAATCCATACAGAAACTCGGCAGCGGGAACGTCATTGCCTTCGTGGCCGAGACAGTGGGCGGCGCCACGGCGGGCGTGCTGGTGCCTGTGCCCGGCTACTTCAAGGCTGTGCGCGAGGTTTGCGACCGCCACGGCGTGTTGCTGATCCTGGACGAAGTCATGTGCGGCATGGGCCGCACCGGCACGCTGCATGCATGCGAGCAGGATGGCGTGGTGCCCGACCTGCTGGCCATTGCCAAGGGTCTTGGCGGAGGTTACCAGCCGATCGGCGCCGTGCTGGCGCAAAAGAAAATCGTGGACGCCATGTCGTCAGGCAGCGGTTTTTTCCATCATGGCCATACCTACCTGGGGCACGCCATCGCCTGCGCTGCGGCGCTTGCGGTGCAGAAGGTCATTGAGCGCGACGGCCTTCTGGCCCAGGCGCGCGCGCGTGGTGCATTTCTTGAGCGCACGATGCGCAGCGCCTTTGCATCGCACCCCCATGTGGGGGACATCCGCGGGCGCGGCATGTTCTGGGGCATCGAGCTGGTGCAGGAACGCACCGGGAAAACCCCGTTTGACCCGGCACGCAAACTGC
>CAZFKW010000145.1:0-4714 GCA_964519795.1 uncultured Ramlibacter sp.
ACAGGTGTCTCCGGAATATTCACCTATTTTGCCAGCGAAGAATGCCACTTCCAGAATCCGCGGAACCGTCCTTCGACCCTTCGACCCTTCGACAAGCTCAGGACGGGCCAAGCTCAGGACGGGCCAAGCTCAGGACGGGCCGCTGCATTGCCCCCGAGTGGCGGGAGGCGCGCGCCAGCGCGCTTCGGGGGGCGTCCATTCCTCCAGCGCACACTGCACAGGCTTGGCGCCCAGCAGCGTCATGCAGACGATCGGGTCAATGCCCACCAGGTAGCCGCGCCGCCCGCCATTGATGCAGATCTTCGGCAATGCCAGGATGGTCTCCTCGATATACACCGGCATTTCCCGTTTGGTGCCAAATGGCGAAGTGCCGCCTACCAGGTAGCCGCTGTGCCGGTTGGCAATGTCCGGCCGGCAGGCCTCGACGGTTTTGGCGCCGATCTGCCGCGCCAGGTTCTTCGTTGAGACCTTGCGGTTGCCGTGCATCAGCACGATCAGCGGCTTGGCGTCCTGGTCCTGCATGATCAGTGTCTTGACCACGGTGAACGGGTCCAGCCCCAGCACCTCGGCGCTGTGCTGCGCACCACCATGCTCAAGGTATTCATACGGGTGCTCGGTGAACTTGACCTTTTTGGACCGCAGCAGCGCCGTTGCCGGGGTCTCGCTGACGTGGGCCTTGTCTTTTTTCTTCGCCATGGGCAGGTCCTCAGAGCGCGGGGTCGCGGATCTCCCACCGCAGCTTGTCGATGGCCTCGACCAGTTCAGATGGCAGCACGGTACCAAAGGCGTCCAGGTCTGCGTCCAGCTGCGCCAGCGAGGTCACGCCGATGATGGTGCTGGCCACCTGCCAGCGCGTGTAGCAGAACGCGAGCGCCATCTGCGACGGTGTCATGCCCCAGTCGCGCGCCAGGGAGTTGTATTTCACGGCCGCCGCCAGCGCATCGGGCCGGCCCCAGCGCTGCTTGCGCACCGACTCGAACTTGCCGATCCGCGCGTCACGTGGCGTGTCGGGGCCGTCAATGCCCGTCTGGTCGTACTTGCCCGTCAGCAGGCCAAAGCCCAACGGCGAATAGGCCAGCAGCGACACACCCAGTCTGTGCATGGTTTCGTCCAGGCCGTTTTCAACCGTGCGGTTGAGCAGGCAGTACGGGTTCTGCACCGAGGCGATGCGCGGCAGGCCGTGCTGCTCCGCCAGCCGGACAAACTCGAAAACGCCGTATGGCGTTTCGTTGGAAACACCGATGGCCCGCACCTTGCCCGCCTTGACCAGCCCGCCGAGGGCTTCAAGCTGCTCATGGATGGAGGTGACCGAACGCTCCTGCTTGGGGTCGTAGTACATGCTGCCAAAGGCCGGCACATGCCGCTCGGGCCAGTGGATCTGGTAGAGGTCGATCACATTGGTCTGCAGGCGCTTCAGGCTCGCATTGCACGAGGCCACGATGTCCGCAGCCGTCATCCCGGCGCCCTCCCTCACCCAGGGCATGCCACGCGAAGGACCGGCGACCTTGGTGGCCAGAACAATCTTTTCACGCGCGCCGGGCGTTTTTGCAAACCAGTTCCCAATGATGGTCTCGGTAGCGCCATAGGTCTCCTTCCGCGCAGGCACCGAGTACATCTCGGCTGTGTCGAGAAAATTGACGCCGCGCTCCAGCGAGCGGTCAAGAATGGCGTGTGCCGTGGTTTCGCTGACCTGCTCGCCGAAGGTCATGGTGCCCAGACAGATGGGGGTGACGTGAAGGCCGCTCTGGCCAAGTGGGACTGTGTGCATGTGCAAGCTCAATGAATCAGGGGGTTGCGGCAATTGAGCCGGGGAAATCGGCTGAAGTCACGATCAGCCGTCCAGAATTCCCGCACTCCGTGTTGCAGGCAGATGGCCGCTATACGCGCGTCGTGGACCATTCCGCCCACGGCCTTTCCCTCACTGAGCAGTTCGCGCAGGCTGGACCAGTGCTGCGCGCTTTCACCCAGGAGGCGAAGGGACGGTGATTCGAGCCAGTTGTCGATCTGCTCCATCGCCCTGTCCGGCTTTGATGCAGGCTTGAAAACACGTGCATTTGTCACGACAGAATAAAACTCGTGAATGCAGGGCCATGGGATACCCCACACCGTGGGGCCCTCAGCAAGCTGCGCAATGCATGCGTCCGCTGGCTCAAAAAAAGGGGAGTCCTCCCGGTGCGCGTACACGAGGATATTGGTGTCCAGCGCGATCATCAGCCCCGGCCTTCATAGATGATGTCCCTGAGCGTGGACCAGCTGGCATTGGCAAGCTCAGGATTCAAACCCTCCCCTTTTACGCTTGCCCGCTTGAGCTTGAAAGGCCTGGATGCCTTCTGGCGTTCGGCCAGGATGTTTTCCAGACCTTGCTCCACGAGCGAACGCAGAGTCACCCCGTCACGTACGGCAATCGCCTTGGCTTGCTCAAGTAGCGGGTCAGAGATGTCCAGAGTGGTTTTCATGGCAATATGGCTCCATCGATATGGGTACCCATATTTTATACAATCTCAGTGAGGCGACAGCCCCCAGACCGTTCGCAAGACCGACAGCGCAGCCACGATGGCGGGATCGTGTTGCGCGGTCTTTGGATAGATGAAGCTCAGCATGGCTGCCACCCGCGTGTGCGGCCAGATCACCACTTCGTCACGCTCGGCAGCAGGTATGGCCACGTCTTCGCGCAGCAGCGCCAGGCCCAGCCCCGCGCGGACCAGGCTGTGCGGAGCCGCCGCATCGTCGGACTCCAGAACGATGTTGGGCAGCAGGCCCTGGCGCGAGAACAGGTCGCGCACCAGGTTCTGCGCATGGCTGGCGTGTGGCGCGCCTATCCAGGGCATGTCGGCAATCTCGCGCCATCCCGCGTGCAGCACGCGGGTGCTGAACGAGAACGGTGCGGCAATGCGGTACTGCAGCGTCTGCAGCGGCAGGCCGTTGACATCGCGCGGAATGTTCGGGCCAATATAGAACGAGGCCTGCAGGGTGGACGTGGCAACTGCTTCACGCAGCGTCTCGGCATCGCCGGAGCGGGTCTTGATCTCCAGCAGCGGCAGTGCACCGACCAGCCCGCCCAGCAGTGAGCCCAGCCGCAGGGTGTCAGGGTCGCCCACCGTGCCAATCACCATCGAACCCGAGACCTCGCCTTGCAGTTCGCGTGCCCGGCCCAGCAGTGATCCGGCGGCCGCCAGAACCTTCTCGGCCTCGGGCAGCAGCCGCTCGCCGGCGCGGGTCAGGGCGATGCGGCCGGGGCGGCGGTCAAACAGCGCAATACCCAGTTCCTCTTCCAGCGCCTTGATCTGGCCGGTCACAGCGGGCTGCGTCACATGCAGCGCCTCGGCCGCACGCGTCAGGTGGCCGAGCTTGGCCACGGTGACAAAGGCGCGAAGCTGGTAAATTTCCACGGAAGGTTGGGCGTCAGTGCGTCAGGAAGCGCACCTGGGTGGACTCCACGCCCAGCCGCACCTCCGAGCCGGGCTGGAACAGCGAGAGCCCGGAGTAATGAGGCTGATTGGCCACAATCACCGCCTCGCCCACCCGCACCCTGTAGCGCGACGACTCGCCCAGGAATTCCGAGCTTTCCACACGGCCATTGAGCCAGGTCCGCGAGGCATCCACATGTTCGTCGCTGACCCGGATGTTCACGGTATGCGGCCGGAACGCCATGGTGGCCGGCCCCACGCCGGGCGACTCGCTGGTGCGCGGCAGCACCATCACACCCACACCGTCGGCCTGGAAGGTGAGGGTTTCACCGTTCACATGCGTCACCTTGCCCTCCACCAGGTTGGCCGTGCCCACAAAGCCCGCCACAAAGCGGTTGGAGGGAAAGTCAAACAGCGCAGCCGCCGTGCCCACCTGTTGCAACACCCCCTTGTCCAGCACGGCCATGCGGTCGGCCGTCGTCATGGCTTCCTCCTGGTCGTGCGTGACAAAGATGGTGGTCAGCCCGAGCGTGCGTTGCAGGTTCTTCAGCTCCTCCCGCATCTGCACGCGCAGGTTCTTGTCCAGGTTGGACAGCGGCTCGTCCAGCAGCAGCAGCTTGGGCTCGATCACGACCGTGCGCGCAAGTGCCACCCGCTGCTGCTGGCCGCCCGACAGCTGGCTGGGCCGGCGCTGGGCATACTGCAGCAGCCCCACCAGGTCCAGCGCTGCATCGACCTTGCGGCGCAGCGACTCTTTCGGCTCCCTGCGCTCCACCAGGCCAAAGGCCACGTTGTCCCATACGGACATGTGCGGCCACAGCGCGTAGTTCTGGAACACCATGCCGACGTTGCGCAGGTGTGGCGGTATGCCGGTGATGTCCTTGCCGTCAATCAGCAGCTCACCGCGCTGGTGCTGGTTGAAGCCGGCAATCAGGCGCAGCAGGGTTGACTTGCCGGAGCCGGACGGCCCCAGCAGCGCAAAGAACTCCCCGGGCTCGACGCGCAGGTTCAAATCCTTGAGCACCTCGGTCGTGCCGTAGCTCAGGCTGATGTGGTGGGCTTCGAGGGATACTTTGTTGAGGTTCATGGTGTTGGTTCTTTCATTCCTGGCTCAATTCCCGGATGGGCGCACCGGCTCGCGCGACTTCTCGATCACGCGGTGCGACAGGTAAGTGCCCAGGGCCACCACCACCACCGCAATTACGCCCAGCGCAGCGCCAGGGCCGCGGCTGGAGGCGCTCTGCATGTACAGGTAGATGCCGTAGCTCATGGGGGCCTGGCTGTCAGCTGACGTGAGCAATATGGTG
>CAZFKW010000145.1:4724-7610 GCA_964519795.1 uncultured Ramlibacter sp.
TTCGTCGGGGCCGAAGGCACGCTCGGCGTCATCACCGCCGCCGTGATGAAGCTCGTCACAAACCCGGCCAGAATGCCGCCCATCATCAGCGGCACCATCACTCGCCGCGCCGTGCTGATCTTGCCCGCGCCCAGGCTGTTGGCCGCTTCTTCCAGCGAGACGTGCACCTGCTGCAGTGCGGCCATGCATGATCGCAGCGCATAGGGCAGCCGCCGTACGGCGTAGGCAATCATGATCAGCACCCAGGTGGTCACCATGGGCGTGTCCGTGAACGGCACGTTCACGCCCTTGAACAGCCGCAGGTAGCCGATGGCCAGCACCAGCCCCGGGATGGCCAACGCGATGGACGCCAGGTAGTCCAGCCACTGGCGGGCGGGCAGCTGCGTGCGGTAGATCAGGTAGGCAATGGCGGTGCCCAGGATGATGTCGATCCCGGCGGCCAGTGTGCAGTACTTGAGCGTGTTGTAGATCATCAGTTTGGAGTCGGTGAACACGGTGGCGTAGTGGGCCAGCGTGTAGCTGTCAGGCAGCACCGAGTAGCTCCACACCTTGCTGAACGACATCAGCAGGATGCCGATGTGTGGCGCCAGCGTGACCAGCAGCACGAACACAACCCAGCCATAGGCCAGCACCGACTCCCAGCCGCGCAGGGTGCGCCGCTGCAGCGAGTTGCCGCCTTTTTGCAGGGTGGAGTAGTCCTTGCCCTTCATCATCCGCGCGGCCATCCACAGGGCCAGGATCGACAGCACGATCATGATCACGCTGATGACGTAGCCCAGCGGGTCTTCAATGCCCACCGAGGTGATGCGCAGGTAGGCCTGCGGCGCCAGCATGTTGGTGACGCCCATGACCAGCGGCGTGCCCAGGTCGTCAAACACCTTCACGAACACGAGGGCCGCCCCGGCGAGGTACCCCGGCAGCGACAGCGGGAAGATGATGCGCCAGAACAGCCGCCAGCCTTTGGCGCCCAGGTTCATCGCCGACTCTTCCATGGCGCCGTCAATGTTGCGCATGGCCGCCACCAGGTTCAGCAGGATGAACGGGAAGTAATGGATGCTCTCCACAAAGGTCACGCCCACCAGCCCGTCCATGATGGGGATGCTGAAGCCGAAATATTCATTGAGCAGCAGGTTGACCGAGCCGCTGCGGCCAAAGATCATCTGCAGCGCCACAGCCCCCACAAAGGGCGGCATGATCAGGGGCAGCACGCCCAGCGTCTGGATCAGCAGGGCACCGCGGAACTCGAAGCGGACCGTCAGGTAGGCCAGTGGAATCGCAATCACGGACGCGAAGAACACGGAGGCCAGCGCCACCGCGAGGCTGTTCATGAACGACTCGCGCAGCAGCGACTGGCCAAAGAAGTTCTGGAAGTGGCCCAGCGTGGGCGCACCTGTTTCAGTGACGAAGGCGGTGTAGATCACCAGGCCCACAGGCACCAGCAGGAACACACCCAGGAACGCCAGCACCGTTCCTGCCAGCGCCCAGTGGCCCCAGGCCACGCGCTGGCGCGGCGGGGCCTTTCCCGTTGGAACGGGCGTGACGGGTTCTGTCAATACTGCAGACATGGTGGGACTTTCATGGAAGCCGGAGCGCCGCACGGGCGCGCCGGCACAGTGGGAAGCAGGTTACTTGATGAGTGCAGACGCCTGCGTGGCCAGTTCGCGGGCCTTGTTGTAGTTGGAGCGCGCCTTCGTGCTCCACAGGTCTTCCAGGCCGGTGAGTTGCTTGGCGACCGCCACATCCTTCTTGTTCATGCGGAACAGCTCCAGGAACGCCGCATCCTTGATCATGCTGTCGGACACCAGTGGCGAATAGGCATAGCTTCGCGCCTGCTTGAGCAGGTCGGCCGCCTGCGCATTGGGCTTGCCCTTGAGCTTGCGCTCGGCATCATGGATGGCCTTGGTGGCTGCCTGCAGGTCTTTCAGGCGGAAGGTCACCATCTGGTCGAACAGGCTCACGACGACCTGGTAGCGATCGCTGGACAGGTGGGAGTCAAACTGCACCTTGGCGCGCTTGGCGATTTCATGCGCGTCTGGGTAACCGGTGGGGACCTTCCCGCCGAAGCTGGCATTGGGCAGAATGGGCAGGCGGCTGATCTTGGGATCGAACAGCAACTCCTGCCCCTCGCGTGACAGCGTGAAGCTGATGAATTTTTTGGCCTCGTCGGCATTCTTGCCGCCGGCCACCAGCGCAATATTGGCAGGCACCACGGCTGTGACCGACGGGTAATGGAACTCCACCGGGAACCCGGAGTACTTGCCCGCCAGGCCGAAGAAGTCGATGACGATGCCCACGCCGTACTGGCCATTGTTCACGCCATCCGGCACTGCAAAGCTGCGGTCGGTCACAGCGGCGCAGTTACCCGCGATCTGCAGCATCTGCGACCAGCCCTTCTCCCAGCCCTCGCCCTGCAGGATGGTTTCGACCGTCAGGTGCGTCGTGCCCGAGCGGGACGGAGACGAGATGGACACATGGCCATGGTATTCCGGCTTGACCAGGTCGGCCCACTCCCTGGGCGCCGGGACCTTGTTGGCCGCCATGTAGCGCGTATTCCACATCAGGCCATAGCCCGCCAGGGCCTGCCCGTAGTACATGTTCTCCGGGTCATTGATGGGATAGTTGCCGATTTTTGCTGGCGCCTGGGTGTTCTTGACCTCCGGCGCAGGTTGCAGCAGCTTGTCGCGGGCGAGCACCTCGAAGGCATCAGGCGCCGACGCCCACATCACGTCAGGGCGCTGGCCGGCAGGCAGCTCCTTGATGTAGGCAATGCTGGCCGTGGTGTTCTTGTTGAGGATCTCGATCCTGATTCCCGGGTTGCGCGCTTCAAACGCCTTCTTGTAGGCCTCGGTCAGCTCCTTGGGGAACGATGTAACCACCGAAACCGTG
>CAZFKW010000145.1:7620-9283 GCA_964519795.1 uncultured Ramlibacter sp.
CAAATGCAGTCATGAGGCCCAGCGTCAGGGCGTGGATGGCGTGGCGGGTCGGCATGCTTGTCTCCTTCAGGGTTTGTTGTACGGACTGTTGCAATGTACCCCGTGACCCGCCCGCAGCCAATCATGGTTTTTGATAGGGCGGATAAGCGGGGCCACCGGTGGGGTTAACCCTCGCCTGCATGCCCAAGCGGGTTCAGCGCGCCTGCTTGAAGCGCTCTTCCTCACGCAGCCGCAGCACGCGCCGCTGCACCTTGCCTGTCGTCGTCATGGGCAGCGCATCGATGAACTCGATCTCCTTGGGGTACTCGTAGGGCGCGAGCTTGCCCTTGACGTGCTCCTGCAGCGCCGCGACCAGCGCATCACTCGCTACATGGCCAGGCGCCAGTACGACAAATGCCTTCACCACCGCGCCCCGCTCGCGGTCGGGCTTGGGCACAACAGCCGCATTGGCCACGGCCTCGTGCTTGACCAGGCAGTTTTCGATCTCGCCAGGGCCGATGCGGTAACCGGCTGCCTTGAACACATCGTCGGCCCGCCCCTGGTACCAGAGGTAGCCGTCGGCATCGACCACGGCGAGGTCGCCGGTCCGGCACCAGTCGCCGGTGTACTTGGCGGCCGTCGCCTTCTCGTTCTTCCAGTAGCCCAGGAAGAAAATCGGGTCCGGGTCGCCATGGACATCAAAGCGGTTCACGGCGACATCCCCCGGCACGCCCACCGCGCATTCATTGCCATCCTCATCGATGACCGCCACGCGGTGGCCCGGATAGCCCTTGCCCATGCTGCCCGGACGCGCCGGCCAGCCAACGCCGCTGCCGGTGTCGCCATTCATCGCACAGTTGCCGACGATGTAGTTGATCTCGGTCTGGCCGAACATTTCATTCACGACCACGCCCAGCTGCTCCTGGCAATAGCCGAACACTGCGTCCCCCACCGCCTCGCCGGCGCTCATCATGGCCTTGAGCCTCAGCTTGAAGAGTTTGCGCGGGCGCGGGTAGGCCTTCATCATGGCCTTGAGCGCCGTGGGGAACAGGAAAGCATGGGTGACCCTGTACTTCTCCATCAGCCGGAAGGCCATCTCGGGACTGAAGCGGCCGTTGAAGGCGACGATCTCGCGGCCGAAATACAGGGACGGCAGAAGCGCATCAATGAGCCCCCCGGTCCATGCCCAGTCCGCCGGGCTCCAGAAGACGCTCCGGCTGCCCTCCCCGCCATGCGGGTCAAAGCCGAACCAGTTCTGGCTGCACACAAACCCCGTCAGGTTGCCGATCATGGCCCGGTGCGGAATCAGGGCGCCCTTGGGCGGGCCGGTGGTACCGCTGGTGTAGATGAGGATGGCGCCCTCTTCGGCTTTGGTCACAACCGGCGTGAAGCGTGGCGGCTGCATGGCCAGCTGGATGTCGTACTCAAGGTCGGAACGCCCTGCGGCGTCGCCCACCCCCAGAACCTGGCGCAGGGCCGGGCAGGCGGCGCGCACCTGCACCAGGCTGTCGATGGAGCTTTCATCGCAGATGGCGACCACCGCCTCACTGTCCTGCAACCGGTATTCAAGCGCCTCGGGTCCGAACAGCATGGACAGCGGCATGGCCACCGCGCCCATCTGGAACACCGCCATGTTCGCCACCGCCGTCTCGAAGCGCTGCGGCATGACAATGGCGACGCGGTC
>CAZFKW010000146.1:0-7106 GCA_964519795.1 uncultured Ramlibacter sp.
GGCAGCATTGACGATATCAACGCCATGTTTGCCGAGGGTGGCCTGCACTATGCGCTGCCGCCGGACTATGACGCCAACCGGGTCAGCGGTGAAGACGGCGAATACGTGTACGACATGGGCTTCAACATCGAGGTCCGGGACGTGGAGTCCCCGGGTTACGGCGCCGGCAGCGCCCTGCTGCAGATGGACATCAATATTGCCGCCGTGAATGATGTTCCGCTGGTTCTGTCTGAAGCCACCCGCTATGTCAGCTACGACTATGAGGGTGACTCCATAAGCTTTGACTACGAAGACCTGCTCGACCGAGACGTCGCATTTGACGCAGAGTACAACGGCAACGGCGCAGGCGGCACGCTGGATATCACCAGCCTTGTCCTCGTCGAAGGCACTGGCAGTGGCACCCTGAGCTTTGACGAAGAGGACGGCGAGTGGACCTACCTGTTTGGTGAGGGCGACATGCCAGGCGGCGTGGTCGAGTTCACCTATGGCTTCACCGACGGGACTTACTCAGGCAGCAACACGCTGAACCTGATTCTTGAAGAAGGAATGGTGCCGGTCTAAACGCCGGGCTCCACGCTGGCGGTGCCGGCCGCCGGCGCACCGCGCCAGCGCCGGGGCTGCGCGAGCAGTTCGCGCAGCGCGGCCTCCACCCGCGCGGACACGCTGGCCCAGATCTCAGGTCCCTCGCCAATCGAGAGAATGTTCATGGTCGCATTCGCCTCAAACACCAGCAGCCGGCCATCGGGCCGGAGGCTGGCGTCGATGCCAAAGTAATCCAGCCCCAGGCGCCGGGCCACCTCCGCCACGGGCCCAGCCAGGTGCGGCAGGGTGTCACGGTCAAAGTCGCGGATGAACGCCGTTTCTTCGTCGTCGCTGTCGGGCAGCCGTTTCTTCCTGTGTACCAGCCACTCGCCGCTGATGTAGCAGTGCCGGCCCATCACCTGGTCTCCCACCACGACCAGCCGCATCTTGCGGAAGCGCCCGTCGGCATCCTGGAAGTCCACAAACTGGGTCAGGTACACATCGCGCCCGCCCCAGGGAAGCGGGTTGATCGCCTCCCAGTCAGAAGCGTCCTTCACTACCACGGTGCTCGCGCCGTTGTGGTCACCTGCCATCCGTACCAGAACCGGGTAACTGATGCCGGCGTCATCCATGGCCGCATGCAACTGGGCCAGCCTGTCCACCCGCACCTTGACCGTCACAGGCATGTGCAGACCCTCAATGCCAGCCAGCGCCCTGGCCACGGCTTCACGCGAAGTGGCCGCCACGGCGTCCGGATGGTTGAAGCAGGGCACGGCCAGCTGCCGGACAAAGGCCGAGGCCTGGCGCAGCGCCGCCTTGTACATGTCGGCATCGGCCATGAAATTGATGCACGGCACACGTGGCAGCCGGGCGTTGATCTCCAGCCGGGCGCCACCAAAGTGAACCTGCCGCATGTGCGAGTGCAAGTCCCGCATCTGCCCCAGGAAGCTGGCCGTGCCGGGCACGATGAACTGCGGCGGCTTGTCCCAACCCCCGCAATACATGCGTGCCCGCCGGTCGTCAGGAACACCCATGAGCAGGAAAGCCGATGGCTGCGCTGCAGGCGCGGGTCGTGAGGTGGCGTGTGGGAGGGGCAAAGGATCAGTCACAACTGAATGTAACAAATGCCGGCCTCGCACCCACGGGATCAGGAAAGGAACTTCGGCCCCTTTTTCACGCGCGCGCGATGCCCGTGCAAGAATCATCGCCATGAAACTCCTCATCTTCGCCGGCAGCACGCGCCAGAACTCCTTCAACCGCAAGCTGGCCCACAATGCCGCCGCGCAGGCGCGTGCCACCGGCGCCGAAGTGACGCACATCGAGCTGTCCGACTACGACGTGCCGATGTACAACGCCGACCTTGAAGCCATGGCCACGCCGCCTGACGTGATGCGGCTCAAGCAGCTGATGTTCGGGCACCCGGCCTGGATCATCGTCTCGCCAGAATACAACGGCAGCTACACCGCCCTGCTCAAGAACACGATCGACTGGGTGTCCAGCCCGGTCAAGGGCAACCCGGAGTGGACCGACGGCTTCAAGTCCCTGCGCGGCAAGGTGGTGGGCATGCTCAGCGCCTCGCCCGGCGCGCTCGGCGGCCTGCGCTCGCAGAGCCACCTGGCGCCCCTGCTCATCAACTCCGAATGCTGGCTCGCGCCCAAGGCCTTTGCGCTCGGCCGCGCAGGTGACGCGTTTGATGGCGACGGCATGCTCATCAGCGAGTCGCACCGCAAGTCGGTCCAGGGCGTGATCGACCAGGTGCTCTGGGCCGCCGGCCGCCTGGCGCCCGCCTGACGCGAACGAGTCCCGTCAGCCGCACAGCCGATCGGGCCACTCTGGATGTGCCGGTTCAAGGCTTCGCCGGCTGGCCGCGCCACGCAGCCGGCGCAGCCAGCAAACGCCGAACGGCGTCCACCAGCTTCGGCACGCGCCGCAAGTCCCGCTGCGTCGGGTTGCAGGCATTGGCTTCGAACAGCAACAGGTTGCCGTCAGGCCGCAGGCTCGCGTCAACCGCAAAACAGTCCAGCTTCAGGCGTGCAGCCACTTCCATCAGCCGGTCCTGCAGCCCAGGCAATACGTCAGCGGCAAATCTGTTCATCCACGGCTTCTCCCGGCCGGACACCGCATCGGGCACGTCCTCGGGCCGCAACAGCCAGTTGCCGGCTTCGACGCGGAAACACGGCAGCACCTCACGCCCGACCACTGCGAGGCGTACGTTGCGAAAGCGCCCGTCGTCGTCGGCATAGTCCACAAACTGCGTGAGGTAGATGTCGCGCCCGCCCCAGGGCAGCGGGTTGAGCGCCTCCCAATCCCCGGGGCCGTCCAGCCGCACGGTACCTGTGGCGCCCTGGCTGCCCGCCAGCCGCACCAGCACCGGATACGCGAGACCCGCTTCCTCAATGGCCTGCCGCAGTTCCGCGCGAAGCCCCACATTGACCTTCACGGTCGGCGGCACCGTCAAACCAGGTATGCCCGCGAGCAGGCGGGCCGTCACGTCACGGCTGTTGCGCGCCACTGCCGCAGGATGGTTCAGGCAGGGCGTTCGCATCTGCTGCATGAACTGCGCTGCCTGACCCAGGGCCTTGCCATGCACATCCGGGTCGGCCATGCAGTTGATGCAAGGCACGCGCGGCAGCTCGGCCTGGATGGACAGGCGGTCAGAGCCGAAGTGAATCTCCGGCCCCGGCAACCTGCCGCCGGACAGTGGCAGGAAGTGCGCATTGCCGGGCATGTGCAGCATGGGCGGCTTGTCCAGCCCGGTTGCCGACACCTGCACGCGGCCGTCGTCCGGAAAGCCCTTGAGCAACAGGAAAGGCGGCCGCGGCGCGCCGGCCGCGAATGCCGGGTTGATCGCCGCCGCTGACGCAATACCCGTGGATCTGGCGTTGGCAGTGTTCATGCCGCCGCACCCGCTGGACCGGCAGCCCGCCACGACTGCGGCTGCCCGAGCAGGGCGCGCAATGCATCGCTGATCTTTGCCGTGGGTTGAAGCCAGAGCGTGCCCTTTTGTGAGTGGTTGTCCAGCATGTTCATGGTTGCATTGGCTTCGAACACCAGCAGCCTGCCGTCAGGTCGGATGCTGGCATCGATGCCGAAGTAATCCAGCCCGAGGCGGCGCGCCATCTCCAGTACAGCCACCCGGATCTTCGGCAAGGTGTCCGTCTCGAAGTTCGCCAGGAAGGGCGGTTCTTCGACGTCACTCTTTGGTCCCCGCGCGCGGAAGTGGATCATCCACTCACTGGAGGTGTAGTGGTGCTTGATAAGTACCCGCTCACCCACCACCGCCAGCCGCACCTTGCGAAAGTACCCGTCATCGTCGCTGAAGTCCACATACTGCGTGAGGTACACATCGCGCCCGCCCCAGGGCAGGGCATTCAGTGCTTCCCAGCCGTCGGGGCCGTCAATTCGCACCGTGCTGACGCCACCCTGGTCGCCCGCCATGCGGACCATCACCGGGTACCCGATGCCGGCAGCTTCCATGGCATGCAGCAGCTCCGCCTCCCGCATCGCATACACCTTGACGGTGGTGGGAACCTGCAGGCCCGGTACATCCCTGAGCACACGCGACACCGCGTCGCGGCCCGTCGCCAGCACCGCAGACGGATGATTGAAGCAAGGCGTGCGCAACTTGCGGGCCACGGCCGCCGCCTGTTTGAGCGAGACAGCAAGGATGTCGGCGTCAGCCATGAAGTTGATGCAGGGCAGCCGCTCCATGGGTCCGTTGAATCCGGCATCGCCGCCGAAGTACAAGGGCCGCAGATCCCACGGAAGGTCCTTCAACTGCAGCAGGAAGCTGGCCGTACCCGGCAGCACCAGCCGTGGGCGCCTGTCCCAGCCCAGGTACTGCGCCCGCACCCAGCCACTGCCGGGCGTGCCATGCATCAGCCAGGCCGTTGGCAGCCCTGGGTGTACGGTTGACGGGGATGTTGCGGGGGCTGCAGGCAGGTTCATATTCACACCTCGACCCTCAGTGTGCGTCAACCAGCCGCAGGATCTGGATGGCCCTGCGCAAGCGCAGGCAACATGGCCCACAGCGGCACGGCCTCGACGCCGCTTTCAAGCATGTAGCGATGCAAGCCAGGGTAGACGACATACAGCTTGTCTAGTTTCAGGTCTTCAATGGAAATGTGCATGCTCCGCGTCACCTTCGGCGCGTCCGCGCGCTTGAACTCCACGCCAATGCGCTGGCGTCCCTTCAGCATCAGCAGGTCCAGCTCCGCGCCCTGATGCGTTGCCCAGAAATATGCTTCATCAGGCTTTGCAATCCGCAGGACCTGTTCGAGCGCAAAACCTTCCCAGCTTGCCCCGCTTTGAGGATGCGTCACCAGCTCGGCATGGGACTTGATGCCCATCAGGGCATGCAGCAAGCCGGTGTCCCTGAAATAGATCTTGGGCGCCTTGACCTGCCGCTTGCCCAGGTTCTCATGCCAGGGCTGCAGCTGGCGGACCATCAGCGTCTGTGTGAGCGTATCCAGATAGCGGCGGATGGTCGTTTCGGCCACGCCCATCGATTGGGCGGGCGGCGCAGCCGACCAGACCTGAGCGTGATAGTGCGCGAGCATCGTCCAGAACCGCAGCATCGCAGGAGCCGCGATATTGATGCCAAACTGCGGCATATCCACCCGCACATGGTCTGACACGGCATTCACCCGCCATGCCAGGCTGTCTTCATCATTGGCTGCGAGATAGGCGCGCGGGAAGCCGCCCCTCAACCACAGGCGCCTGACAACATCGTCGCTGAATCCTTCATTGGCAGTGACTTCATGAAAGTCAAAGCCACCCACCTCAACTGTCTCCACCCGGCCCAGAAGCGACTCACCCGCCTGCCGCAGCAGGGCAGGCGACGCGCTGCCCAGCAGCAGGTATTGGCCCGGGGTGCTGGAGCGGTCCATGAGCGTGCGCAGCAGCGGGAACAGGCCCGGCCTGAGCTGGACTTCATCAATGACCACCAGCCCGCTCAAGGCCTCAAGCGTCTGCGCCGCCTGCTCCAGCCGCTGCGCATGCGGGGGGTATTCCAGGTCAAAGTAGTTGGGTGAATCACGCCCCAGAAACCGCTGGGCCAGCGTGCTCTTGCCTGATTGCCGGGGTCCGCTCAGCACAACACCGCGTGAACGGCCCAGGGCACGGGCAATGGCAAGGTGCAGTCCGGTTCGGGCAAACATGCACGGATGCTAGCACCACAACCATGAAATTCCAACACCTGATGCTCGAATTTCATGCAATATCAACTACCTCCACGCACTCAGAACGGGTAATGCCGCGGCGTCGTCTGCATCGTCACCCAGCGCAGCTCGGTGAACTCATGCACGCCGGCCTTGCCGCCAAAGCGGCCCATGCCCGAGCCCTTGACGCCGCCAAAGGGCATCTGCGCCTCATCATGCACCGTGGGGCCGTTGACGTGGCAGATGCCCGAATCAATGCGCCGCGCCACTGCAAGTGCGCGCGCCAGGTCGCCGCCGAACACCGCCGCTGACAGGCCGTATTCATTGTCGTTGGCACAGGCAATGGCTTCCTCCGTGTCCTTCACCCGCACGATGCACTTCACCGGGCCGAAGGTTTCCTCGTGGTAGATGCGCATCTGCGGCGTCACATGGTCCAGCACGGTGGCAGGCATCAGCGTGGTGTCCACCTTCTCGCCACAGACCAGCTTCGCGCCCTTGGCAAGGGCGTCGTCGATCAGCGCATTGCAATGCGTGACCGTGCCCATGCCGATCACCGAACCCAGCACCACCGGCTCGGGCTTGCGCGGGTCGCCCAGCGGCAGGTTCTTGGCCTTGGTGACGAAGCGCTTGACGAATTCATCAGCGATCTTGTTGTCCACAATGATGCGCTCGGTGCTCATGCAGATCTGGCCGCTGTTGGCAAAGCAGCCAAAGGCCGCGCCATTCACGGCGTCGTCGATGTCGGCGTCGTCCAGGATGACCAGGGGCGCCTTGCCGCCAAGCTCCAGCACCACGGGCTTCAAATACTTCGCGCAGGTCATGGCAATAATGCGCCCTACCTTCGTCGAGCCTGTGAAGTTCACGCGCCGCACCGCCGGGTGCGCCACGATGGCCTCCACCACCGCGCCCGCATCGGCCGGCGCGTTGGTGATGTAGTTGACCACCCCGGGCGGAAATCCTGCCTCCTGGAAGGCCTCGACGATCAGCTGGTGGGTGCGCGGGCAGTTCTCCGAGCCCTTGAAGATGACGGTGTTGCCGCAGGCCAGCGGCGTGGCGATGGCCCGCACACCCAGGATGACGGGCGCATTCCACGGCGCGATCCCCAGCACCACACCGGCAGGCTGGCGGATGCCCATGGCCAGGGAGCCAGGCACATCGGATGGAATGATCTCGCCGCTGATCTGCGTCGTCAGCGACGCCGCCTCGCGGATCATGCTGGCCGCGAGCATCACGTTGAAGCCGCCCCACATGCCGGTGGCGCCAGTCTCTGCCGACACGGCTTCAATGAACTGGGGCGTCTTCGCCTCCAGCGCATCGGCAGCCTTCAGCAGCAGCGCGCGGCGGGTGTTGGGGCCTGTCTGGCTCCAGGTCCTGAAAGCCTCGGCAGCGGCATCCGCCGCCATTGACGCATCAGCCGGCGAGCAG
>CAZFKW010000146.1:7116-9268 GCA_964519795.1 uncultured Ramlibacter sp.
CGGCGCGCGCGTGGCCACACTGCCATCCAGCGGATTGCGCCGTTCGAAAGTTGCGCCTTTTTCGGCCGTGACCTTCAGGCCGTTGATGAGCATGGACATGTCTGACATGGGTTTCTCCTTGAATGACGGAAATCTTTGCCTGTGAAACGGCTGTCATCCCGGACTTGATCCGGGATCCACCGTGGCGCGCCCAGATGGATTGCGGGTCAAGCCCGCAATGACAGCCTTTGTGGTGGCAACAGCGCCTGCCGCCGTTGATGTATCCGCGCCGGCCTTGCCCAGGTAGGCTTCCTGCACTACGGCCGAGCGGGCCAGCAGTTTTGCCGGCCCGCTGGCCACCAGCGTGCCGCGCTCCAGCACATAGCCGCGGTCGGCCACCGCTAACGCCTTCTTGACGTTCTGCTCGACCATCAGCACCGTGGTGCCGGCGTCCGCAATGCGCCGCGCCATCGCCAGCAGCTCATCGACCATGCGCGGCGCCAGGCCGAGCGAGGGCTCGTCGAGCATCAGCAAACGCGGCGCGCTCATCATGGCGCGGGCCACGGCCACCATCTGCTGCTCGCCGCCGCTCATGGTGCCTGCGAGCTGCTGCGCGCGTTCACGCAGTTTGGGAAAGTCATTGAAGGCCTGCTCCATGCGTCGGGCGCGCTCGGCCTTGTCGATCAGCCAGCCACCGAGTTCGAGGTTCTCGGCCACGGACATCTGCGGAAAGAGCTGGCGCCCTTCGGGCACCAGCGCCACGCCGGCCTGGACAATCTCATGGGTTTGCTCCGGCAGGTCGTCACCGTCCAGCAGCACTTCGCCCATGCGCGGGATCAGGCCGGCGAGCGCACGCAGCAATGTGGTTTTACCGGCACCGTTGGGACCGAGGATGACGGTGAGGCCGGGCTTGGCTTCCAGCGTGACTCCGCGCAGGACGAGGAAGGCGCCATAGCCGGCGCTCAAGCCCTGCACCTTCAGGTGCGCACGGCCGGTTCCGCCCAGGATGAAAGGGCTCGTGGCGTGCCACATCATGGCGAGCGCTCCTGCAACGCCTGACTCGAACGCGATCCTCCCCCGGCCGCAATGCCACCTGCGGACGCAGCGACAGAACCATCGTCAACGCCAACCATCTCATCACCCAGGTAAGCCTCGATCACCTCCGCATTGCGCACCACGTCGCGCGGCAGGCCGTCGGCAATCACCCGGCCCTGGTGGAGCACGATCACGCGCTCCACATGGCGCAGCAGCGTGGTGACCGCATGCTCGATCCACACCACGGTCAGGTCAAGCTCATCGCGCAGGCGGCGGATGAGACGCGCCATCTCCTCGATCTCGGCCTCGGTCAGGCCGGCGGCCACTTCATCCAGCAGCAGCACACGCGGCCGCGTCGCCAGCGCCATGCCAATCTCCAGCAGGCGCTGTTGTGAAGGTGTGATGGCCGCTGCCGGCAACGCAGCAAGCGAGGACAGCCCGATCAGTTGCAGGATGCCCTCTGCATTGCGCAACACCCAGGGCACCGAGGCTTCATCGCCCCACAGCCAGTACTTGCGCGGCCTGCGCCCTGCAAACTTCAGGCCAAACTCGATGTTGGCCTGCACCGTCATGTCGGCAAACACCCGCGGCGTCTGGAAGGTGCGCGCAATGCCATGGGCCGCGTAGCGGTGCGGCGCCTTGCCGGCCAGGTTGCGCCCGCGCGAGATCATCTGGCCGGAGGTCGGCGCGATGACGCCGGACATGGCATTGAAAAACGTCGTCTTGCCGGCACCGTTCGGGCCGATGATGCCGACGAGCTCGCCCGGCGCGAAGCTGGCGCTCACGGCATCGACGGCGACCAGGCCCCCAAAGCGCACGGTGATGTCTCGCGCTTCAAGCAGGGCAGGAGCAGAAGGGTTTGCGGCTTCAGAAGGCACGCTGCTCCTTCCTGCGCTTTTTGTCGCGCGCCTTGTCCCGCTCCTTGTCGCCGCTCCACTCATACCGCAGTACCTTGCCCCGGTCCCGCATATCGCGCCACCAGCCCCTGAAGGTCTCCCAGCGCAACGACGCCAGGCCGCCCGGCAGGTACAGCACGCTCAGGATCAGCAGCAGCCCCAGGGACATCATGTAGATCTGCGGGAACTGCAGGCGCAGCGTCTCGGCCAGCACGCTGAACACAATGGCCGCGATCAGTGGC
>CAZFKW010000147.1:0-9251 GCA_964519795.1 uncultured Ramlibacter sp.
GCAACTGGAGCGTACAGCGCCGGTGCTGCTGGAGCCGCACGGCAGCTGGGTGGAACCGCTGGAGCGCGAATGGCTGCGGCGCTACGGGCAATAGACCTGCGCTTGCGTGGCCATTTCCTGCGCTGGACTGCCGCCGCTGTGGCAGCCGTGGCGGCGCTGCCCTTGCTGTGGGCTGCAGTCCTGGCGATTGCGGCGGGCCTGGATGCGGGCGCCTGGCGCAGCCTGCTGGCGGAGCCGCAGCTGCCGCGGGCCCTTGCGCTTTCTGTAGGCACCGGGCTGGCCGCCACGGCGCTGTCATTCGGCATCATGGCCTGGCTGCTGTCCAGGAGCTTCCCCGGCCCCGCCTGGGCGGGCCTGATGCGGCTGCTGGCGCCCATGCTGGCCATGCCGCATGCAGCCTTTGCCATTGGTCTTGTCTTCCTGCTCTCGCCCAGCGGCTGGATCCTGCGGGCCCTGTCGCCCTGGGCCACCGGCTTTGATGCGCCGCCGGCCTGGGCGACGACACAGGACCCCTGGGGCCTGTCGCTCGTGGCCGCGCTCACGCTCAAGGAGGTGCCGTTCCTGTTGTGGGCTGCCGCCACGCAGTTGCAGCGCGCCGACACGGGCGGGCGCTGGGCGCGCGAGCTGGACGTCGCGCGCGCAATGGGCTATGGCGCCCAGGCGGCCTGGTGGCGCGTGGTCTGGCCGCAGCTGTGGCCCCGGCTGGGCGCGCCGCTGCTGGCTGTCATGGCCTACAGCCTGACCGTCGTGGACATGGCGCTTGTGATCGGGCCGGCGTCGCCACCCACTGCAGCCGTGCTGGCGTGGCAATGGCTGCTGGACGCCGACCCTGCGATCAATGCGATGGGCGCGGCAGGCGCCTGGCTGGTTGCGCTTGTGACGGGTGGGCTGGCCGTTGTGCTGTGGCTGCTGCGCGGCCACCTGCACCGCCGTGCGGTGTGGACCTCCGGCCAGCGCGGCGCTGCGGACCGGCGCAAGGGCACGGCGGGATGGCCGGCGCTGCTGCTGGCCTTGCCCTACCTGGGCGTGATGCTGGCCCTGGCCGTTGGCAGTGTCTCGGGCGTCTGGCAGTTTCCGGCGCTGCTGCCGCAGACCCTGAGCCTTCAGGGCTGGAGTTCTGTCGCGGCCAGCGCGTCCACGCTCTTCGTCACGGTGGGGCTCGCGGCCGCCAGCGGCGTGTTCGCGCTGGCATGGTCCGTTGCCTGGCTGGAATGCGCGCCGCCTGCCTGGGACCAGCGGTTGCGCCGCTTGGTCTACCTGCCCCTGCTGCTGCCTTCTGTGCTCTGGGTGGTGGGCATCCACCGCCTCAGCCTGGCATGGCAGGTGGACGGCCAATGGCCGGGACTGCTGCTGGCCCACAGCCTGGCTGCGCTGCCTTATGTACTGATTGCACTGAGCCCTGCCTATACCGGCTTCGATGCGCGCTATGCACAGGTGGCCGCGTCGCTTGGGCGCGGCAGGCTTGAATTCCTCATCAAGGTGAAGTGGCCGCTGCTGCGCGCCAGCCTTCTGGCCGCGCTGGCGGTGGGCGTGTCGGTGAGTGTGGCGCAATACCTGCCGACGCTCTTCATCGGTGCGGGGCGCTTTGCCACTGTGACGACAGAGGCCGTTGCATTGGCAAGCGGCGGTCAGCGTTCGCTGCTGGCCGCCTATGCCTGGCTGCAGTGGCTGATTCCGGCCGTGACATTCGCGCTGGCCGCATGGCTGGGGCGGCCTCGGCGGTTCCGCAGGAGGCTGCCGTGAGCCTCGTGGTTTCAGTCAGGCAGCTGAGTGTGGCGGGGCGTGTGCTGGTGCGCGGCCTGGAGATTGCCGTCGCGCCAGGAACCGTGCACACCTTGATGGGCGAGAGCGGCAGCGGCAAGTCCAGCCTGCTGGCGGCAGTCTGCGGCACCGCCGCGCCTGCCGTCGTGTTTGACGGAAGCATCCACCTGGATGGCACGGCCGTGGACGGCCTGGGCACGCAGCTCCGGCGCATCGGCATCCTGTTCCAGGACGACCTGCTGTTTGCCCACATGACGGTGCGTGAGAACCTGCTGTTTGCCGTGCCGCCCGGCAACAGGGCGCAGCGTGAAGCCAGGGTTGCGCAGGCGCTCGGTGACCTGGAAATGCCGGGCTTTGCCGATGCCGACCCGGCCACGCTGTCGGGTGGCCAGCGCTCGCGTGTTGCATTGATGCGTGCCCTGCTGGCCGAGCCGAAGGCACTGTTGCTGGACGAGCCGTTCTCGCGGCTGGACACTGCGCTGCGTAGCCGGATGCGTGACTTTGTCTTCGGGCAGATCCGCGCACGCGGCATCCCCGCGCTGCTGGTCACACACGATGCGTCGGACATTGCCGATGCGCAATGCGTGACCCGCCTGGAGGCGGACTCAGCGGGCTGAGGGCGCGCGCGCCAATGTGGCGAAGAGATTGTTGAAGATGGCGTCACGCTGCAGCGCATGGGCCTCGCGCATCAGGTGCCGCCCGGGTGTGGCGCGCCAGCGGCGGTCGGCGCCAAGCACGGGCGTCCTGACCAGGGTGGACGGCACCCATGCCGGCTCCAGCAGCCAGGCGATGCAGATCAGGTCCCAGATGACCCAGCTGTAGGGCTGCGACGCATCGTGATCAAAAATCGTCCAGAGCGGGTTGTGGGTGAAGAGTGAGTGCAGGTAGGCTCCCATGGCACCGCTGCCGCGCACATGCCGATCCATCTCGGCCAGGGACAGGCGCAACTGCGCGCCGACATGAAACCCCGGCAGGTACACATGCGGCACGCCGCTGTCCAGCAGCACCTGGCTGGCAAAGACGTCCTGCTCCAGGTTGAATGAGTCGTTCACATGTGGCGCGTGCGAGGGATAGCCACTGGTCCACACCACCACGATACGGCTGGCGATGTCGGGGGCCAGCAGCAAGGCGCTGGCGATGTTGGTGACGCAGCCGAGCGCGACGACGTAGAGCGGCGTGGCGCCTTCATGCGCGCGGGCCAGGCTGATGAGGTGTTCTGCGGCGTCGCTCACGACGGCCCCTTGCGCTGACGGCAGGTAGCGCGTGCTGCCCGCATGGACGCGGCCCTGCGGTGCCAGCCCCAGCAGTTCATACACTCGCAGGATCTCGGCGTGGCTGCGCCGCATGCCGGTTTCCGGCGTGTTGAAGGGCGGCGCGTCCGCTGGCGCCTTGGGCAGGGTCGCCCTGCGATGGGCAAACGAGAAGGGCGCGGCGTACACGGCCCGTACCTTCAGCTTTTCTGGCTGGAGCAGCGCCCAGGCGAGTGCGAACTGGTCGTCGATTTCATTGGCGGCGTCGGTGTCGATGACAACACTCACCGGGCCGGTGGGCTCGGCCAGCATCGCCCGGTACCAGTCGTCATCATGCCTGGGGAAACTGGTCATGCATGGGTCCTTGTTTCAGTTCTGCCTGTACTACCGGATCTGCTACCGGATCTGCTACGGAATCTGCCACGGGATCTGTCACTGATGCTGCCGGCCCGATGCTGGCAGGCTGCAAGCGTTGCAGCCTGTGCCAGTCGCCAGGGACATCGACGTCCCACAATGGCGCAAGCTCCTGCCAGCTGGCGCCGGACTCGCGCAGGCGGGTGCGCGTCTGTTCCAGCACCTGCGGCGTGCTCCACATCACCTGCCTGAACACGTCAGGAATCGGCCGCCGCATGCCGATCAGCACATAGCCGCCGTCTTCTGCAGGAATCAGCACGGCGTCATGGGTGGCGAGCGCGGCCGCTGCCTGGTGCAGGTGTCCCGGTGCGAGCATCGGGCAATCCGTGCCGATGATCAACAGCGCAAGCTCCGGATGCTGCCCGAAGTGCTGCTCCATGGCGGCGCGCATGCGCAAGCCGAGATCGCCTTGCGGCTGGCAGGCCAGCCCGATGCCGGTCACACGATGCAGGGCGCGGAACAGCCGGTGCGAGGTGTCTGGCGCACACCAGAGCACCGCAGGCCCCAGGCGCGCCTGCGTCGCCAGGCATGCGGTCGCCTTCGCGAACCGCCGCTGGGCCCGGGCCGCACCCCGGGCTCCGAGCAGCGGAATGAGCCTGGTCTTGGCAAGGCCTGCCACCGGGGCTTTCGCCAGGATGGCCAGCGCTGCCTGCACGGGCGCGGGCCGGCGCGCGTAGCCATAGCGGTCTGCAAGCGCCTGGGGTTCGGTGCCCAGAAAATACTGCGCCCGCAGGCGCCACATCAGCACGATGGTGCGCCACACTCCGTGCTTTTCCCAGCGGCGCGCCGAGGTGCTGACCGGTTGCCTGATGCATGCCGGACGGCTGACGCGCTTGAGCCGCGCAGATAGATCAATGTCCTCCATGAGCGGGATGTCGGCGAAGCCGCCCAGGTGCTCGAAGACATCACGCCGCACGAACATGGCCTGGTCGCCAGTGGCAATGCCCGTCAGGCGCGAGCGAAGGTTGATGGCGCGCTCCACCACCCGCAGCATTGGGTGCGGCCCGTCGATGCGCACATCAAAGCGCCCCCAGGCAGCGCCGCCGGACAGCGCTTGCTGGATGAGATGGTCAGCGTCTGCAGGCAGCGTTGTGTCGGCATGCAGGAACAGCAGGACCTCACTGGCACCGGCCTGCGCGCCGGCGTTCATCTGGGCACCGCGGCCGCGCGGCGCGTGGACGATATCGTCGGCCCATGCGGTGGCGACAGCCCAGGTCTCGTCGGTACTGCCGCCATCTGCAACGACGATGCGCACGCTGCGGTCGCGCAGTGGCTGGAGCGCCTTGAGCCGGCCGGCCAGGCCCTTGCCTTCGCCAAGCACGGGCAGAACGATGCCCAGCCAGCTCACAGGCCCGGCTCCTGCTGCAGGGCGCTGAACTCCTGCTGCACATGCGCCACCGCGCCGGGCGAGAGGTAGTGGTCAACCCGCTCGCGCACATGCGCCACCAGCGCTTTGCTGCTGCGGTCTCCTGACCAGTCCTCGCCCGCTGCCGTGCTGTCGCCGGCCTGGCCGGAGAGTGCGCGCCACTTCGCGCACCAGGTGATGGACCACAGCCACATGGCCCGGCGCAGCGGGAGGTGCCATGGTGCAGCTTCCTGCGCCAGCGCGCCGCCTGCATGCTGCGCCCAGGCCCGGTAGAACCGCTGCACTTCACGGGTGGACAGCGTCGCGCGGCTGCTCACGTCCCAGGTTGTTGATGTGTAGAGGCTGGCGTGCGCCAGGTCCAGGCCCGGGTAGCTGTAGCGGCACTTTTCCAGGTCCACAAGGAAAGCCTTGCCGGCACTGTCCACCATGAAGTTGCCCGGGTGTGCGTCGAAGGCGATGAGATGCCGGGGCGGGCGGCTGTTCCACCGGCAGAGCAGGTGCAGGCGCTCCAGCTCTGCTTGCACCACGGCCAGCACCGTGGTCTCCAGACCTGCCGCACCAAGGTGCTGTGCCTGCACCGCTATTTCACCGGCCAGAGCCGCCAGGGGGTCCGGGTGGTCCAGCAACGGAGGACGTTGCGCCTGCGCCGGGACATCCAGCCGGTGAATGGCTGCGAGTGCAGTTGCGATTGCGCCGAGGTCGCGGGGCAGCACTGCAGCGCGCCCGTTGATCTCTTCCACCAGCAGCGCGCCGCGCTTCAGGCAATGAGACGGCGCCAGCCGGTTCCGGATTTCCGGCGTGTGGGTGCTGGCGGCCGCGCGCTCGTAGCAGGCCCGCTGGTAGTCCAGGTTGGCAAGGGCCGGCAGGCCCAACTGGCTTTGCTTGGGAATGCGGGCCAGCACGCCGGTGCCGACGAGCCGCACATGGTCATGGGCCAGACCCTTGTCCGGCAGAAGCTCAAGAGCCACACCTGCCCCGATGGAGCCTGCCTCCTGCAAGGCCAGGCCCAGTGCCTGGAGCATGCCGGCTTCTGTCCGTGCGTACGGTGAGGCCAAACTGCCGACAGTGTCAGGGTCCATTCCGCTGGATATTACGTGCAAGCTGCGGGGCTTTGCCTGGATGGCTTCACAATGTCCCTGCAGGGGACCTGTAATGCCTGATGCAGGATTGACGACTGAAAGCCATGACTTGTAAAAAAACAGCGCTGCTGGCCCTCGTCGTGATGGCCGTTCTGGCCTTCTTTGCGCTGGATCTTGGCCGGTTCCTGAGCCTGGCCTATCTGCAGCAGAGCCGTGACGCCTTTGCCGCCCTGTATGCGCGCGAGCCGCTGGGGGTTGCTGCGGCGTACTTTGTCATCTATGTAGTGGCGACGGCCCTGTCGTTTCCGGGGGCTGTGATCCTCACACTGGCGGGCGGCGCCATCTTCGGCCTGGGCTGGGGCACGGTGCTGGTGTCCTTTGCGTCGTCTCTGGGCGCATTGCTGGCATTTCTGGCGGCCAGGTTCCTGCTGAGGGACGTCGTACAGGCACGGTTTGGCCAGCGCCTGAAGGACATTGACCGTGGTGTGGAGAGGGATGGCGCGGGTTACCTGTTCACCCTGCGGCTCGTGCCGCTCGTGCCGTTTTTCCTGATCAACCTGGCCATGGGGCTGACCCGGATGAAGGCGGGCACGTTCTACCTTGTGAGCCAGGCTGGCATGCTGGCCGGCACGCTGGTGTATGTCAACGCGGGGACGCAGCTGGCGGGCATTGACTCACTCTCGGGCATCCTCACCCCTGGTGTCATCGGCTCATTCGCGCTACTGGGCCTGCTCCCCTGGATCGGCCGCCTGATTGCGAACCTGGTGCAGCGGCGCCGCGTCCATGCGCGCTGGAAGGGGCAACGCCCCCGCCGCTTTGACAGGAACCTCGTGGTCATCGGTGCGGGAGCCGGCGGACTTGTGTCCGCCTACATCGGGGCGGCAGTGAAGGCGTCGGTGACACTGGTGGAGGCGCACAAGATGGGCGGCGACTGCCTGAACTATGGCTGCGTCCCCAGCAAGACCCTGATACGCAGTGCCAAACTGGCCTCGCAGATGCGGCATGCTGGCAAATACGGGCTCGAACCCGTTCAACCGGCCTTCAGCTTCAGGGCCGTGATGACGCGCATCCACGACGTCATCAAGGCGATAGAGCCGCATGACAGTGTGGCCCGGTACACCGCCCTGGGTGTGGATGTGGTCCAGGGCTATGCCCGTATCGTGAGCCCATGGACAGTCGAGATCGCGCGCGACGACGGCTCCCGGCAGGTGTTGACGACGCGCAGCATCATCATTGCAGCCGGCGCAAGCCCGGTCGTGCCGGCACTTCCGGGCCTGGAAAACAGCGGCTACGTGACCAGCGACACCTTGTGGGAAAAATTCAACCAGCTGGACCAGGTGCCGCCCCGGCTGGTGATCCTGGGCGGCGGGCCGATTGGCTGCGAGCTGGCGCAGGCATTTGCGCGCCTGGGCTCGGCGGTCACGCAGGTTGAAATGGCGCCACGCCTGATGGCCCGGGAAGATGCAGAAGTGTCGGAGCTCGTGCGCGCTGCGCTGGAGGTCGACGGTGTGACGGTGCTCGCCGGCCACAAGGCCCTGCTCTGCGAGCGCGACGGCGACAGGAAGATGTTGGTGGTGCAGGCGGACGGGCCGGAGATTGCCGTTGAATTCGACGAGCTCATCTGTGCCGTCGGCCGGCAGGCGCGACTCACAGGTTACGGCCTGGAGGACATTGGCATACCCGTGCAGCGCACCGTGGAGACCAATGAATACCTGCAGACAATCTACCCCAACATCTATGCAGCGGGTGACGTGGCCGGTCCCTACCAGTTTACCCATGCGGCCGCACACCAGGCCTGGTATGCGGCGGTGAATGCCCTGTTTGGTGAATGGAAGCGCTTCAAGGCCGACTACACGGTGATGCCTTCTGCAACCTTTGTGGACCCCGAAGTCGCGCGCGTCGGCCTGAACGAACAGGACGCGTTGGCCCAGGAGGTTCCGTTCGAGATGACGCGCTACGGCCTTGACGACCTGGACCGCGCCATTGCCGACGGCGAGGCCGAAGGCTTCGTCAAGGTGCTCACGGTCCCGGGCAAGGACCGCATCCTCGGCGTGACCATCGTGGGGCAGCATGCGGCAGACCTGCTGGCCGAGTATGTGTTGGCCATGAAGCAGGGCATCGGGCTCAACAAGATGCTCGGCACTATCCATACCTACCCCACGCTGTCCGAAGGCAACAAGTACGCAGCAGGTGAGTGGAAGCGCGCGCACCAGCCGCATCAGCTGCTGCGCTGGGTGCAGCGCTATCACGCCTGGAGGCGCGGCTGAATGGTAATGACACCAACGCTTGAAGGCCGCCGCCAGGCGCTTGTATTGCTGGCAGGGCTTGCCGCCGGCACGTCTGCCCGGGCACAGACTCCCGCTCTCGTTCAACCGTTTTCAGGCGCTGCGCCCGGCAGTGGCGTGGCGCCGGGCTGGCAGCATCAGACGCTGCCCAAGGTGGAGCGCGCCAACCAGTTCGCCATCGTCGCTGATGAAGGGCGTCGCGTGTTGCGGGTGCGTTCATCCGGCTCATCGTCGTCCTGGCTTGCAAAGATCGCGGGCGATGCAGGCCCGCGGCCATCGCTGTCCTGGCAGTGGAGGGTTTCCCGGGCGCTGGACGGCTCGGACGTGCGCACCAGGCAGGGCGATGACTATGCGGCGCGGGTGTACGTGCTGTTTGACCTGCCGCTGGACAGGCTGTCGCTGGGCGACAGGTTGAAAATCCAGGCGTCGCGCGCCATCTCGGGCGTCGATATTCCTGCCGCATCGCTTTGCTATGTCTGGGGCAGCGCGCAACCTGCCGGCAGCACGGCCTGGAATCCCTACACAGACCGTGTGCGCATGATCGTTGTGGACAGCGGCAACACGCATGCGAAAAGTTGGCGGCCGGTCAGCCGCGACCTGCGGCGCGACTGGGAGGAAGCCTTTGGCGGCGCGATGCCGCCGGTAGGCGCGATAGCCGTCGGCGCCGACACCGACAACACCGGCGAAAGCGTGGAAACCTGGTTCAGCGACATCGTGCTGCGGGGCCAGCCTTGAAGCGGCTGGTGCTGGCCGGCGGCGGGCATGCCCATGTCGCGGTCCTGGCCGATCTGGCGCGGCAACCCTTGCCAGGTTGGGACATCACCCTTGTGACGCCGTACGACCGCCAGATCTACTCCGGCATGCTGCCGGGCTGGCTTGCGGGCCACTACGCGATCAAGAGCTGCGCCATTGAACTGACTGCGCTTGCTGCGCGGGCAGGCGTCAGGCTGCTGCAGACCTTCGCATCGGCGCTGGACCCGGTTGGCAACACCTTGACTTGCAGCAATGGAACTGTCCTGCCGTTTGACATCCTGTCGCTGGACATTGGCCCGGCGGCAGCGCTCGACGGACTGCCCGGCAGCCGTGAGCATGCGCA
>CAZFKW010000148.1:0-9243 GCA_964519795.1 uncultured Ramlibacter sp.
TCGGCGGTGCCTCCACGGCCGGCCCGGCGCACACACCGCTCACCGCGAGATGGATATTGCGACCTGGTCCACAAACACAAACTCGTCGCAGGCATTCACGAACGCATTGAGGGTGTACTTGTCGCCGAATCCGTAGACGACGAGTCCTGCTTCCCGAAGCCTGCCCGCAAGCCCGGTGTAGTCACTGTCGGAGGACACGATGCAGATGCCCTCCACTGAGCGCGCATGCTTGATGTCCATCGCGTCCATGATGAGCGTGCCGTCGGTGGCATTCTTGCCGCGCGCGTGGCGGAACTGCTGGCACGGGCGGATGCCTGAAGCTTCAAGCACTTTCTTCCAGGGCGTGAGTTGCGAGGTGGTCCAGTCGCCATAAGCGCGGCAGATGATGGGGTTGCCCCATGCGTTGATCTTTTCCATCACGAAGGCGATGTCGGCAGCGCGGGCGTTCTCCGCGTCGATGAGTACTGCAAGTGGGGGACGTTGGTTTGCCATCATTGAATACGCTCCTGTTTTGGTTCTTCAACCACCGCCACTGGCAATGAGTGGCGGTGGCCCAGACAGGTTGGCGTACCGGTGAATCGCGGACGAAGCCGGCGGAACTTGCGTTCCCCCATCCGGGCCACCAATAAATTGGGGGCACAGATGCGAGAGCCGCAAGGCTCGAAAGTTTTGCGGCTGATTCACCGCGATTCAAAACAGGACGCCAATCCCGATCACGCTTTCACGGCGCGACAGGCGGAGTATAGGCGACAGGATTTGCAGATACGATTCGGGTCAACGAACGGTCGAAAGCAGCTTCGAATCACGCCCCGCCAGTACGCCATGCCTGAAACCAATCCCATGCACCGGAATGCAAAGCCGCTGACCGAGATGCCGGCTCGGTCAGCGGCAGTAGCGGAGATGAATGACCCGCGTGCGCGTCCGGATCGTGAGCAGGCGTCAATCCCTGATGACTTGAATCAACTCCGCGGCATCGTCAAGGGCGCAGACGTAGAGGGGTATCGCGACCGCAGCGACCGTTATTAGTGGAGGGCGGGCTGGTACTTCACGCCGAATCGCCCAGCCAGGGCATCAAGACGTTTGTCCAAAGACCACAGTACGACGCCCGGTGTCATGAGGGCCGAGGCCAGCAGCGTGATGTCGATCAAACCGCATCCCTGGCCAAAGAGCCGTTCGCGCTCAATGAAAACCATGACTTCCCTCAAGCTGGCCTGCTGGGTTGGTTGCAGCCGTGCAAGATTTGCCAGAGTGTTCGCACGCGCGGGCGGCGTTCCGCAGGCTATTTCGCCGAGAATCATGGGATGGACCATCACCAGATCCAACTCGAGCAGTTCCTTGAGAACCTCGTTGGGCTGCCGGAAATGTTCGGCCCAGACAGATGTGTCCACAAGCACCCGTGTCACTGCCCCACGCCCTCCCGGCGTCGAGGAATCTCAGGCATGTCCGGTGCCGCTCCTCCCAGCGAAGCAAGGCGCTTGGCTGCCTGGACCCTCACAAAAGTCTTGATCGCTTCGCGGAACAGGTCAGCCTTGTCCATGCCGGGGTCAGCGATCTCAAGAGCCTCTTCGTAGAGGGCGTCATCGATAGTTACGGTCGTACGCATGGGTGGCCTTGTTCATCTTTTATGATGCCATTGTGAATCAATAGTAGCATCAAGACAAGCATCACCTGAATGCAAGTGACCTGCCACCCCCGATCAAGGTCAGGCGAGGTAGGCCTCCGCAATCCCCTCAGCTGCCGCAAACGCAGCCTCCATGCTGGCCGCCTTCTTCCCCTTCGTCGGCAGGTTGACCTCGCGCCCGTCAGGCGGCATCACGGCCACGTGGTAGGCCCACTGGTCTTCGCTGGCAATGTAGCCGGCAATCACCCGGAACTTGTAGCCGTCCTGCTCGGCCCGCCGTGTCTTGAGCACGCCTTCGTCTGTTGTTGTCCACTTCACGGCGGCTTTTCCTGGTTTGGGCGCTGAAGGTTTCAGCCGTCTTCCAGTATGCGCCACCTGCCTGGCGCGTGGAATCCAATCAAAAAAGCGACAAAACAGCCCCCAAGACAGCAAATTTGCGACAAACCTGAATGCGCAGCCTCCATTCAACAGAAAAACACGACAAGGTCGCCGCGATGTCCAGCAGCAGCGCTTCCGCGCCGAAGCGGCCGACCAACTGCATGCCGATAGGCCGCCCGTCCGCAGGACGCGCAACCCGCATGATTCCGGCGTTTTCACCAGATTTCACGTTCCGGCGGTACCGGACCCCCCGGCTTTCAATACCGTCCGATACTGGACGGCCTCAGCCACATGCACGACCTGGGTCTTCCCTGACCCTGCCAGGTCAGCAATCGTGCGTGCCGTCTTCAAAGCCCGGTGCGTACTGCGCCCCGACCAGCCCAGCCGCGTGGCAGCGGTATTGAGAAAGCGCATGGCGGCTTCATCCAGCAGCACGTGCTCGTCGATTTCCTTGCCCTGCAACGCATGGTTGTTTTTGCCTTGGCGCTGAACGGCCCGCTCACGGGCGGCAGCGCAGCGTTCACGGATGCTTGCAGTGGACTCGCCCGGCGCGGCGCGCAGCAGGTCGTCGGCCGGTAGTGCCGGCACCTCCACATGCAGGTCGATCCGGTCCATCAGCGGGCCGCTGAGCTTGCCTTGGTAGCGCAGCACCTGGTCGGGCGTGCAGCGGCAGGCTTTGAAGGGTGAGCCAAGGTAGCCGCAGGGACAGGGGTTCATGGCGGCGATAAGCTGGAAGCGCGCCGGGAACTCCGAGCGCTGCGCTGCGCGTGAAATGGTGATGGTGCCCGTCTCCAGCGGTTCGCGCAGCGCTTCAAGTGCAGCGCGGGGGAACTCCGGCAGTTCGTCCAGAAAGAGGACACCATGGTGCGCCAGTGAAATCTCGCCGGGACGGGGCGGCGAGCCACCGCCCACAAGCGCCACGGCGCTGGCCGTATGGTGGGGGTTGCCCGTGGGGCGCAGCGCCCAGCGGTCCAGCGAGAAGCGCCCGCCCAGGCTTGCAACCGCTGCGCTCTCCAGTGCCTCGTCCACCGTCATGGGCGGGAGCAGGCCGGCGAATCGCTGGGCCAGCATGGACTTGCCCGAGCCCGGTGGCCCGGTGAGCAGCAGGCTGTGGCCGCCGGCAGCGGCAATCTCCAGCGCGCGTTTGGCGGCTGCCTGGCCCTTCACATCGGCCAGGTCCGCGTAGGACGCAGCGGCGGGCAGTTGTGCCTGGGTGATGCGCGCCCAGCCGTCGGATGGCTCGGGTTCATGTGCACGCCCGGCCGGGTCCGGCACGAACTGCCGCACCACATCCATCAAATGGCGGGCGCGGTACACCTGCGCGCCCGGCACCAGCGCGGCTTCTTCGGCGCTGCCGGCAGGAAGCACGAGCTTTGTGGCGACCTTGCCGGTGTGCAGCGCCAGGCTCATGGCCAGGGCGCCGCGCACCGGACGCAGCTCGCCTGACAGCGACAGCTCCCCTGCAAACTCATGGCCGGCCAGGGCGTGCGCATTGATCTGGCCGCTGGCGGCCAGGATCCCGAGGGCGATGGGCAGGTCGAGCCGGCCGGAGTCCTTGGGCAGGTCTGCCGGCGCCAGATTGACAGTGATCCGCTTGTTGTGGGGGAACTCAAGCCCCGAGTTCTGGATGGCCGAACGCACGCGCTCCCGGGCCTCCTTGACCTCGACATCCGCCAGGCCGACCAGCATGAAGCTGGGCAGGCCATTGGCCAGATGCACTTCAACGGTGACGGCCGCCGCCTGCAGGCCCAGCAGGGCGCGGCTTTGCACCAACGACAAACTCATGAAATGAAACCTCCCCAAAGCGGTGCAGAACCCTGTCATGCACAAATTTCCGAACAAGACCGCACTCAAATGGTGCGCTTTGGGGGTTTGTACGGGTACGCCCCCAACAAAGTAACGCGCGAAACGTTCCACGGTGGACAGGCACACGGCGGGCAGGGGCATTTGGCACGCTCCCTGCTTAGGTCATCGGGCAATCCAATTTTTTGTTCAACTTACCCAAACGGAGAGACCGATGAAATTCACCACCGCAAAACTTCTGGCCGTTGCTGCCCTTGCCGCTGCACCGATGCTTGCGAGCGCGCAACTGTCTGCAAACGTCAGCGTGACGACCAACTACAAGTTCCGCGGCCAGGACCAGGGCAACAACAAGCCCGCCCTGCAAGGCGGCTTTGACTATGCCCATTCCAGCGGTTTCTACGTCGGCAACTGGAACTCCAGCATCGGCTTCACCGCCAGCGGCCTGGAGTCCGACCTGTACGCCGGTTACAAGTTCAGCGCAGGCGGCCTCGGTTTTGACGTCGGTATCCTGACCTACATCTACCCGACGCTGTCGGCCGCCGACACCACCGAGCTGTATGGCGCCGCCACCTGGGGTCCCATCACCGCCAAGTACTCGCACACCATCTCTGACGACTACTTCGGTTATGGCGCCGGCAGCAACCGCGGCACCGGCTACTGGAACCTGGCTTATGCGCAGGAAGTGATGAAGGGCCTGACCCTGAAGGCTTCTTATGGCTATACCAACTTCGACAACAACGCCAACGTCAACTACGCTGACTACAGCGTCGGCCTGACCTACGATCTGGGCGACGGCTTCAGCATTTCCGGCGCAGCCGTGGGTGCCAACAAGCGTGCCACCTATGGCGCGATCAACAAGTCCCGCCTGATCCTGACGCTGACCAAAGCGATGTAATTTCAGCTGGCGCGGCGCGAGGAGCGCCGCGCCAATCCAAATACGCGAAGGAACAAAACATGAAACTCGTAACGGCCATCATCAAACCGTTCAAGCTGGATGAGGTGCGCGAAGCCCTCTCCGGGATCGGTGTGCAGGGCATCACCGTCACGGAAGTCAAGGGCTTCGGGCGCCAGAAGGGTCACACCGAGCTGTACCGCGGAGCGGAGTACGTCGTTGACTTCCTGCCCAAGGTCAAGATTGAAGCGGCGGTGGCCGACGACCTCGTTGAGCGCGTGATTGAAGCGGTGGAGGGCGCGGCCCGCACCGGCAAGATCGGCGACGGCAAGATTTTTGTCTACAACCTCGAGCAGGTCGTTCGCATCCGCACCGGTGAGACCGGCAAGGAAGCGCTGTAAGCCAGCCCACAAGAAAAGAGATGAACATGAAAAAACTCATTGCCTCCCTGGCGCTTGGCCTGGGCCTGATGATGGGCGGCACCGCCGCCATCGCGCAGACACCGGCGGCTGATCCTGCCGCTTCCGCACCCGTGGCCGCGACGTCTGAAGCAGCACCTGCTGCGGCACCGGCCGCAGCTGCGGAAGCTGCTCCCGCAGCCGCCGAAGCAGCACCTGCCGAAGCCGCAGCCGCTCCCAAGATCGATTCCGGCGACACCGCCTGGATGCTGACCTCCACCATGCTCGTCATACTGATGACGATTCCCGGCCTGGCGCTCTTCTACGGCGGCCTGACCCGCTCCAAGAACATGCTGTCCGTGCTGATGCAGGTCTTCGTGATCTTCTCGCTCATCAGCATCCTGTGGGCCATCTATGGCTACAGCCTCGCCTTCGCGGGTGAGGGCAAGTTCGTTGCCGGCCTGGACAAGATATTCCTCAAGGGTGTGACGGCCGAGACATTCGGCGCGCTGACCACCATTCCGGAATATGTGTTCGTCGCTTTCCAAGGCACTTTCGCGGCCATCACCGTGGCGCTGATCGTCGGTGCGTTCGCAGAGCGCGCCAAGTTCTCGGCCGTGCTGCTGTTCTCGGTGCTGTGGTTCACCTTCAGCTATGTGCCGATGGCCCACATCGTCTGGGGCGGCGGCCTGCTCGCGGCTGACGGCGCACTCGACTTTGCCGGCGGCACCGTGGTTCACATCAACGCGGGTGTTGCCGGCCTGGTGGGTGCCTACATGGTTGGCAAGCGCCTGGGTTATGGCAAGGAAGCGCTCACGCCTCACAGCCTGACGCTGACGATGGTTGGCGCCTCGCTGCTGTGGGTTGGCTGGTTCGGCTTCAATGCCGGCTCGGCTGGCGCGGCCAATGCGTCGGCTGGCCTGGCGTTCGTGACGACCGTCCTCGCCACCTCCGCTGCAACTCTGTCCTGGATCGCCGGTGAAGCACTTGCCAAGGGCAAGGCCTCCATGCTCGGCGCCGCGTCCGGCGCAGTTGCCGGCCTGGTTGCCGTGACGCCTGCTGCAGGCTTTGTCGGCCCGATGGGCGCGATCATCCTCGGCCTGATCGCCGGCGTGGTCTGCCTCTGGGGTGTGACGGGCCTGAAGAAGCTGCTGGGCGCGGACGATGCCTTCGACGTCTTCGGCGTCCATGGCATGGGCGGTATTGTTGGCGCCATCCTGACGGGTGTGTTCGCTGCGCAGAGCCTGGGCGGCACCGGCGGCTTCACGCCGGACACCTTCTCCATTGGCAGCCAGGTGTTCATCCAGATCAAGAGCGTGCTGTTCACCATCGTGTGGTCCGGCGTCGTGGCATTCGTGGCCTTCAAGATTGCGGACGTGGTCATCGGGCTGCGCGTGACGGAAGAAGAAGAGCGCGAAGGCCTCGACATCTCTTCACACGGCGAAACCGCCTACAACCGTTAATCAAGGAACCCGCTGCGCAGGGGCCCCGGCCCGGCGCAGCACCTCTTTCATCAAGCAAGTCTCCTTTGGATGTTTGGCCCGCTAGAGCTTTGGCTCGGCGGGCCATTTTTTTGCCCGTGCCGGCTTCAGGACGCGCGCCTTGCGGGGCGGCCCGGGTGCACAATGCAAGGCAGGAGACCCGTGTCATGACAACATCCATTGAGCTGGCCTGTGAAAGCCTTCGCTGCGCGATACGCCCTGATGCCGGCGGCTGCATTGCCGGACTGTGGCTGGGCGACACACCCGTGCTGCGGTCCACGCCCGCGGGGCAGCTCATGTCCACGCGCCTGTCGGGCTGCTACCCGCTGGTGCCGTTTTCCAACCGCGTCTCGCATGCAGTACTGCAGTGGAACGGCACGTCGCACCCGCTGGTGAAGAACAATGGCGACGAGCCCCATGCGATCCACGGCGTCGGCTGGCAGAGGCCCTGGGAGGTGCTGCAAAGCGACAGCCGCCTGGCCATGCTCGCCTACGAGCATGCGCCCGACTCGTCCTGGCCGTTTGCGTTTGACGCCTCGCAGACTTTCCGGCTCGGCACCCACACGCTTGAGATGACCCTGAGCATCACCAACCAGTCTTCCGCCGCCGCGCCTGTGGGCCTGGGCTGGCACCCGTACTTTGTCAAACGCCCTGGCAGCCGGATAGCCTTCCACGCGGACGGGCGCTGGGAAATGGGCGAGGACAAGCTGCCCACGCGGCGCCTGCCGTCCCGTGGCCTGGACGCCGACTGCGCCACGCTCGATGTGGACCACTGCTTTGACGGCTGGAGCGGCACCGTGCACCTGCGCGACAGCAGGCTCTACACACAGGTCACGTCCAACCTGAGCCGCCTCGTGGTCTTCACCAACAACACCCGCGACTTTGTGGCCATTGAGCCGGTGAGCCATGTCAACAACGCCATCAACCTTGTGGCAACCACGGGCGCGGACCCGGAAGACCTCGGCCTGCACATCCTGCAGCCCGGCGAGTCCCTGAGCGCACAGATGAGCATCCAGACTGAAGCTGTTCACTCATGACCTGGCAGACCCTCACGACGCAGCCCGACGGACTTGGCGAGTCACCTTTCTGGCACCCGGACGAACTGGCGCTGTACTGGGTGGACATTCCGGGCCGGCAGGTTCGCCGCGCCAATACTTTCATGGGCACGGTGGAAAGCTGGGCGATGCCGAGCGATCCGGGCTGCATTGCTCCGGCCGCCGGCGGAGGCCTGGTCGTTGCGCTGCGTGACGGCATGTACCGCGCGAGCCACTGGGGTGGCGAGCTGGAGTTGCTGGCGCGCTTTGATCACGACACTGTCACCACCCGCTTCAACGACGGCAAGGCCGACCCGGCAGGGCGCTTCTGGGCAGGCACCATGTATGAGCCGCGTGACAGGCCCCTGGCGCAACTGTGGTCGCTGGATGCGCGCAGCGGCACACCGGTCATCGAGCGCAAGGCCGGCGACGCGACGATCGCCAACGGCCTGGCCTGGTCGCCCGACGAAAAGACCGTGTACTGGACGGACACGCTGCAGCACACGGTCTGGGCCTGGGACTGGGACAAGACCAGAAATGCCATGACGCGCCAGCGCGTGTTTGCCAGCTTCCCCACCAAGCCGCAAGGCTGGCAGTACGGGCTGCCCGGCTGCACCCCGCAAACCTATGGCGGCCGGCCTGATGGCGCCACGGTGGATGCCCAGGGCAACTACTGGGTCGCCATGTTTGAAGGCGGGCGTGTGCTCAAGCTTTCACCGGCGGGTGAGCAGCTGGCCGAGTACCGTGTTCCGGCGCAATGCCCGACCATGCCGTGCTTTGGCGGCGCCGACCTGAAAACCCTGTATGTCACGACGGCCAGCCACGGACGGCCTGCGGCCGAACTGAGGGACATGCCGCAGTCAGGCTGCGTTTTCTCCATGCAGGTGGATGTGCCGGGGCTGCCGGTGAACTTCTTTCAGGGCTGACGTTCAAAAAAATCAAAGCCGCTGCCAGGGCATGGCAGCTACCATGCAGGCCATGGCCCCAACCCTGGAAGATATTGCCGAACGCATCCGCGCTGCAGCCGCGGGCCGCACCGCGCTGCGCATCCGGGGGGGTGGCACCAAGGACTTTCACGGCCAGGCCTTGTTGGGCCAGGTGCTGGAAACGCGGCAGCTGGCAGGTATCTCAAGCTACGAGCCCAGCGAACTGGTGGTCACTGCAGGTGCGGGCACGCCCCTGGCGGAGCTTGAGGTCTTGCTCGCCGAACAGGGGCAATGCCTGCCATTTGAGCCGCCGCATTTCAACGACGGTGCCACCGTGGGCGGCATGGTCGCAGCCGGGCTGTCAGGTCCCGCGCGTGCCAGCGCTGGTTCGGTGCGTGACTATGTGCTCGGCGCCAGGCTGCTCAATGGCAAGGGCGAACTTCTCACCTTCGGCGGCCAGGTCATGAAGAACGTGGCGGGCTATGACGTGTCCCGCGTGCTGGCTGGCTCGTTCGGCACGCTGGGGCTGATCACCGAGGTCAGCCTCAAGGTGCTGCCCGTTGCCCCGGCCGAAGCCACGCTGCGTTTTGACATGGACCAGCCGGCCGCACTGCGCGCGCTCAACAGCTGGGGCGGCCAGCCGCTGCCGATCAATGCGAGCTGCTGGCTGGAGGAGTCGGGCAAAGGCGCCCTGTACGTGCGCCTGCGCG
>CAZFKW010000149.1:0-9204 GCA_964519795.1 uncultured Ramlibacter sp.
ACCGCCTGGCCGAAGGCAAGCTGCCGGCCTGCGCCGAGATGTGCTCGACCAAGGCCCTGCTGGCCGGCGACGGCGACGTGGTGGCCGACATCTTCCGTAACCGCGTGGTCAAGCGCGGCAAGGGCGCAGAAGTCTGGGGCTGGGGAACGGCCTATGGCTCCAGGCAGGCAGGCCAGCCGCCCGCAGGAGGTACCAAGTCATGATGATGCGCGCCATTCTTCTCGCCAGCGCCGTTGTGGCGCTGGCTGCCTGCGGCGACCGCGAGCAGACGCTGGGCAAGGTCAAGCAGGATGCGACGCCTTACAGCGGCACCGGCAAGCCTTATACCGATCCGGGCTGGAAGCAGGGCGACAAGGCCAGCTGGGAGCAGCACCTGCGCACGCGTGCGCAGAACGGCCAGAACGACTACACACGCACACCTTGAGCGGGGAACGCACCATGCTCAGGACACTCACTGCAACACTCCTGGTGGCACTGGCGGCCTGCGGCCTGGCACAGGCACAGTCCACTGGCCCGGTGGCGCCTGCTGCAACAGCGGCACCGGCTGCGGCCGCACCTGCTGCTGCAACGCCTGCGGCGCCCGGCGGCATCCGGAGCCAGAACATTTTTGAGGTCAAGCCCGAGGCCAGCGCCGACCCGGACTACGCAAAGCAGACCAACGCCGAGCGCGAGAAGGTGCAGCCCGGCAACAACGCGCCCATGTGGCGTGCTGTGGGCGCGGGCGTCACGGGCTACACCAGCCTGCCGCGCTCGGAGGCGCCCGAAGCGGGCAACCTGATCCAGCCGTTCGTGCAGTATCCGGGCTCCCGCCTGACGACAGCCGGCGAGGCCTGGCGCCAGGTCCGCAACAACTGGATCATTCCTTATGGCGGTTCACTGGTCCTGATCGTCCTGCTGGCCATTGCGATCTTCTATTTCACCAAGGGCAAGCTCGGTCATGCCGCCAATGAAGGCCATGGCGGAAAGATCGAGCGCTTCACGCCGTTCGAGCGTTCTGCGCACTGGACCAATGCGATTGCATTCGTCATCCTGGCCGTCTCCGGCATCGTCATGGCGTTCGGCAAGTTCTTCCTGCTTCCGGTCATGGGCGGCACGCTGTTCGGATGGCTGAGTTATGTGCTGAAGAACCTGCACAACTTCGCCGGTCCGCTGTTCGCGGTATCGCTGGTGGTTGTGTTCTTCACCTTCCTGCGCGACAACTGGCCAGAGAAGGGCGACCTCAAATGGCTGGTCAGGGGCGGCGGCCTCCTGTCGGGCAAGGAAGTACCGTCCCACCGTTTCAATGCCGGCGAGAAGCTGGTGTTCTGGGCCGGCGTGCTGTTCCTGGGCTTCTTCGTGGTCAGTTCCGGCCTCGTGCTGGACAAGCTGGTGCCAGGCCTCCTCTATGACCGTTCCACGATGCAGATCGCGCACATGTTCCATGCGGTGGCTGCCGTGCTCATGATGTGCATGTTCATCGGCCACATCTACATCGGCACTGTCGGCATGCGCGGTGCCTACAAGGCCATGCGTGAAGGTTATGTGGACGAGGAGTGGGCGAAAGAACACCACGAGTACTGGTATGACGACATCAAGAATGGCAGGATCCCGGCACAGCGCAGCAACCAGGCCGGTGGAGCGCCGGGCCATGCCGTGCAGGCATGAGCCTCCAGTCCGCTTGACCCGATTTCACTGATTCAGCCTGTCGGAGGATGACCCCCATGAACAAGTTCCTGATTGCCGGTGTGCTTGCAGCCTTGAGCGGCGTGGCGTCGGCCAAACTGCCGCCTGTGAGTGACGAGGCCAAGGCCAAGGCAGCCGAGGCGGCGGCCAGGGCAGCCTGGACAGGCAAGGTCGATGCCTTCCTGTTGTGCAAGTCGCAGGACAGGGTTGCCGCGGCATATTTCAAGTCAGCCAAGGCTGCGGGCAAGGACACCAGGCCGCCTGTCGCCGCACCTGCCTGCACTGACCCGGGGCCGTTCGCCTACACGCCGCCTGAGCAAAAGCCCATCGAAGCTGCTGGCGCACATTCGCCGCCGGGAACGGCGTCAAGCCCGCCGAGCACCAAAACACCGGCTGCGGCCGCGCCGGCAACCAAGTAGGCCCGAGCGGGCCGACTGAGCCGGTGGCGGGGTATCCCGCAGCCCTCGTCAGGCTGTCCGTAACCTCATTGCCCATCAGGTCGGGCCTTTTGGTTTAGGCTTGTCCCATGCCGATGCAACTGCCACACCTCACACAGGCGAAGGCCCCACTGACCCGCGAAATCGAAGTGGTCAACGAGCATGGGGACCGCGAGCACATCTTCATCCCTGCGGAGCGCGCGCTTACGGTGTATGTGGACAGGCGCGAACTGGTCACGCTGATGACTCTGGGCGCCCATCCTGAACTTCTGGTGCTTGGCTACCTGCGCAACCAGCGCCTGGTGAGGTCGGCGCAGGAAATCGAGTCCATCACTGTGGACTGGGACGTCGGCGCTGCGGCTGTCAGGACGCGCTCGGGCATTGACCATATTGAAGAAAAAACCGCACGGCGGGTGGTCACTACCGGCTGCGGCCAGGGCAGTGTGTTCGGTGACATGATGGATGAGCTGGACACCCTGAAGCTGCCCGAGGCAACGCTGACGCAGGCCCAGCTGTACGGCATCGTCAATGCGATCCGGCTCAAGGAGAGTACTTACAAGTCGGCCGGCTCGGTGCATGGCTGCGCACTGTTCCGTGCCGAGGATCTGCTGGTATTTGTTGAAGACGTTGGCAGGCACAACGCCATCGACACGATTGCCGGGTGGATGTGGATGCAGGAAGGCGCGGACCCAGGGCCTGCGGCAGGGGGAGCCGGCAAGGTTTTCTACACGACCGGCAGGCTGACAAGCGAGATGGTGATCAAGTCCGCGCAGATGGACGTGCCCATCGTCATCTCGCGCAGCGGCATCACCCAGATGGGCCATGAGGTCGCGCAGCGCCTGGGCCTGTGCGCCATCGGCCGTGCGACCAACAGGCACTTCATCTGCTACACGGCGGCGCACCGGCTGAAGCTGCAGCCTGAGCTGGCGGGCGCGAAGTTGCGCGCCGTTGCCTGAGGCGCCAGCCCCTGCGCAGGCGCGCCGGGGATTCCCTGATCGAATTCAGGGGCTGCCCGATTTGCGTTAAGGTGCTGGCATGACTACTTCTGCACTGCATGGCGCCCTGAGCCTGGGCTGGCGCACCCTCTGGCGCGACCTGAGGGCCGGTGAGCTCAAGCTGCTGATCGTGGCCGTCACACTTGCCGTTGCAGCGCTCACTGCCGTTGGATTCTTTGCCGACCGACTCCAGGGCGGCCTGCAGCGCGATGCCCGGCAGCTGCTCGGTGGCGACGCCGTCATCGCCAGCGACAACCCGACGCCCCAGGCCTTTGTTGATGAAGCACGCAGGCTCGGCCTGCAAAGTGTGACCACGCTTGGCTTTCCCACCATGGGCCGCGCGCCCGACGCGCAGGGCGGCGCATCCAAGCTCGTGGCACTCAAGGTGGTGGACACTGGCTACCCGCTGCGCGGCAACCTCAAGGTGGCCCCCCAGCCGGACATGCCGGGCAGCAACACACGCGATATCCCGGCACCGGGCGAGGCATGGGTGGATGCGCCGCTGCTGGCCGTGCTGGACCTCAAGGTGGGCGACCCCCTGCTGCTGGGCGACGCGCAGCTGCGTATTGGCCGCATCATCGTGGTGGAGCCCGACCGGGGCGGCGGCTTCATGAACTTTGCGCCACGCGTGATGATCAACCAGGCGGACATCAATGCGACCGGACTCATCCAGCCTGCCAGCCGGCTGAACTGGCGCTACGCCGTCGCCGGGCCTGATGCGCAGGTGGCCCGGTATGTGGACTGGGCGGCCGCGGAGGTCAAGAAGCCGGAGGTGCGCGGCGTGCGCGTGGAGTCTCTGGAAGGCGGGCGGCCCGAGATGCGGCAGACCCTGGATCGGGCCGAGAAATTCCTCAACCTTGTTGCCTTGCTGGCCGCCTTGTTGAGCGCTGTCGCCGTTGCGCTTGCGGCGCGGGGCTTTGCCGCCAACCACCTCGATTCATCGGCCATGCTGCGCGTGCTGGGCCAGAGCCAGCGCACCATCTCCATCAGTTACGCATTCGAGTTTGCGCTGATCGGCCTTTTTGCGAGTGCGCTGGGCGTGGCCATCGGCTATGCAGTCCATCATGTGTTTGTACTGCTGCTGGCCGGCCTGGTGGAGGCGGCCCTGCCCGCCGCCAGCCTGTGGCCGGTGGTGTTTGGCCTGGGCATGGGCTTGACGCTGCTGTTTGCCTTCGGGATGCCGCCAGTGATGCAGCTGGCGCAGGTGCCGCCGCTTCGCGTGATCCGCCGCGACGTCGGCAATCTCAAGCCCGCCTCGCTCGCTGTCCTGGCCATTGGCGTGGCCGGCTTTGCCGCGCTGCTGCTGGCCGCCAGCAGCGACTTGCTGCTCGGCGCCATTGCTGTGGGTGGCTTCGGTGGTGCAGTACTGCTGTTCGCCGGCCTCAGCTGGCTGGCCATCAAGCTGCTGCGCAAAAGCGTCAATGAATCCACCGCCCCCCGCTGGCTGGTGCTCGCGACGCGGCAGATCTCGGCTCGGCCGGCCTACACCGTGGTGCAGGTCAGCGCCCTGGCCGTCGGGCTGCTGGCACTGGTGCTGCTCGTGCTGCTGCGCACCGACCTGGTCAACAGCTGGCGCAAGGCCACGCCGCCCGATGCGCCCAACCGCTTTGTCATCAACATCATGCCGGAGCAGGGCGAGGCGTTCCGTCAGGCGCTGGAAGACGGAGGGGTGAAGCAGTACGACTGGTACCCGATGATCCGCGGCCGCCTGGTCGCAGTGAACGGCCGGACCGTATCGCCCGATGACTACACGGAAGACCGGGCCAAGCGGCTCGTGGACCGCGAGTTCAACCTGTCCAACAGCGCCGCGCAGCCGCCGCACAACGAGGTGGTGGCCGGCAAATGGACGGAAGAAGAGGCCGGCGCTGTCAGTGTGGAGGAGGGCATTGCCGAAACGCTGGGCCTGAAGATGGGCGATGAGCTGCGCTTTGACATCGGCGGCATGCAGGCCGACGCGAAGGTGACCTCGCTGCGCAAGGTGGACTGGGGCTCGATGCGGGCCAACTTCTTCGTCATCTACCCGGTGAGCAAATTGCCGGACGTGCCGGTGACGTTCATGACGGCTTTCAGGGCGCCGGCCGAAAAGGAATTTGACAATGCGCTGGTGCGTGCCTTCCCGAACATCACCGACGTGGACATGACCAGCACCATCAACCAGGTGCAGGGCGTGCTGGACAAGGTGATCCGGGCCGTCGAGTTCCTCTTTGGCTTCACGCTCGCAGCCGGCCTGGTTGTGCTGTTTGCCGCCGTGACGGCCACGCGGGAGGAGCGGGCGCGTGAGTTCGCCATCATGCGCGCGGTGGGCGCGCGTGGCAGCCTGCTGCGCCAGGTGCAGCGCGCGGAACTGGCGGGGGTGGGCCTGCTTGCCGGGTTCCTTGCGAGCATCGTTGCTGCTGTGGTGGGCTGGGCGCTGGCCAGGTACGCTTTCGAATTTGAATGGACGGTGCAGCTGTGGGTGCCTTTTGCGGGCGCGGCAGCCGGCGCGATTCTGGCGCTGGCGGCGGGATGGTGGGGTCTGCGTGAAGTCTTGCGGCGCCCGGTGGTGGAAACCCTCCGGCAAGCCCCGCAGTGATGCCTGCGTGTGCATGCCGGACATCATGCCGCAGGTGTGCGCAGGCGGGATAATCCGATCATGCAAATACAGGAAAAGCCACCCGCCGGCACACCGTTCGAATGGATCGGTGGCGAGGAAAAAATCAAGGCCATGGTCGAGCGCTTCTATGACCTCATGGACCTGGAGCCTGGCTACCGGGAACTGCGGGCCGCGCACGGCAGCGACCTGGCCAACGCACGGCAGCGCCTTGCGTGGTTTCTCACCGGCTGGATGGGCGGGCCGCAGCTGTACACCGAACGGTTCGGTCACCCGCGCCTGCGGATGCGGCATATGCCGTTCTCCATCGGGATCAGGGAGCGTGACCAGTGGCTGGCCTGCATGGACCAGGCCATGGGGGAGACGGGAGTGCCGGAGGACTTGCGCCGGCGTTTGAACGAGTCGTTTTTCCAGACTGCCGACTGGATGAGGAATTCGCCGGCTTGAAGCCGGCAAATTCCTCATTGAGGTGTATTGACGCTCCCCCCACCCACCCTCCCCTCAAGGGGAAGGCTGATGCAGGCCTGGTTTGAGCAACACCACCAGCGCGCCTGCGCCGCCTTGCGTGGGTTTCGCCTGCACAAAAGCCAGTACCTCGTTCTTCTGGATCAGCCAGCCCTGCACCTTGGCCTTGAGCACCGGCTCCTTGCCCGGAGAACCCAGGCCTTTGCCGTGGACGACGCGGACGCAGCGCAGGCCCGCCCTGGCGCAGTCGCGGATGAACGCGGCCAGCGCCTCGCGCGCCTCCTCGCGGCGCAGGCCATGCAGGTCCACCTCGCGCTGGATGGTCCACTCACCCTTGCGGAGTTTGCGGGGCACATCCACACCGATGCCGGGCCGCCTGAAGCTCAGGGCGTCGTCGGTGTCCAGCAGTGTGGCCACGTCGAGATCGTCGCTGATGGCCTCCAGCATGACGGCCTGCTCGTCCAGCTGTTTTTGCACCGGGATGGGCGCGGGCTGGGTCTTTTCCAGATGCGCGCGGCGCTTGTCAGGCAGCGGCTGCACCTTGCCTGCCGCGCGTGTGAACAATTCGGCTTCAGCCCTGGCCCTGGCTTCGGCAGCCTTGCGGGCGGCCTCGGCGGCGGCGCGCAACGCTTCCTGTGCCGCAAGCTTGTCCTTGATGCGCTGGAGGTCGGAGAGGTGCTTGATCTTCATGGGGGAAAAACAAAAAGGCCCTTGCGGGCCTTTTTTTGTCGCAGAAGAGGTGAGCCTCTTACTTGCAGCTGGCCGGACGGTACTTGGCGAGAATGGTACCGCCGCAGGTCCAGTTGACCTGGCCATTGCTGCCCACCGCGCCGGTCAGGGTAATGGTGCTGCCGGAAATGGCTGCGTCGCCCTGCGCGACGGCGGTCACAACGCCTTCAGTCGAAGCTGTGGAAGAGTAGCCCACGCTGGCAACATACTTGGACGACTGTGTCTCGATGACGAGGCTCGCGCTGGCCGGAAAGCCGCCACCGGCAACCTGCACAGCCTCGGAAACGGCCGTGCGCCCCGACGACGCTGCGAGAACGACCTCCGACACCTTCGCGCGGACGGTGTAGTCCTGGTAGGCGGGGAGCGCCACGGCGGCAAGAATACCGATGATCGCAACCACGATCATCAACTCGATAAGGGTGAAACCCTTTTGCATGGAACGCTTCATTGAAAACTCCTTGTATGTGTATTGAAAAGCAGGGACAAGGAGCGCCCCACGGATTTAAAACCAGCCCACGCCAAATCCCCGGCGTTTGATGCGTCACCCTGTGCGTCACACTTTCGTGGTCCGCACACTCCTTGTTGCATTTAGCGATGCTAACAAACACTTTTTCAGATGACCATGTTGTCGGCTTGTAAACACCTGTAAAAACTGTGCTTTCCATACATTATTACTAAATTGGACGACTGTTTGGGTTACAACAACCCCCGTTCTGCGAAAGACATTGTTGCGCCAGGACCCACGATCACATGGTCCAGCACGTGCACATCGACAAGGCCCAGCGCTGCCTTGAGCGTGTCGGTAAGCGCCTGGTCGGCGCGTGACGGCTGCACCATGCCGCTCGGGTGGTTGTGGGCCAGCACGACGGCCGCGGCCTGGTGGTGCAGGGCGCGCAGCACCACTTCGCGCGGGTACACGCTGGTCTGCGTCAGGGTGCCGCGGAACAACTCCTCCATGGCCACCAGCCGGTTCTGCACATCCAGGAACAGCACGGCAAACACTTCATGGTGCCTGGCACCCAGATGCAGCTGGAGGTACTGCTGCAATACGCCGGGAGAGTCGAACACTTCGCGCTGTTTCAGCTGCTGAGCCAGCGCCCGGCGTGACAGTTCCAGCACGGCCACAAGCTCGGCCCGCTTGGCCGGCCCGCCCAGGCCCTTGATGCGCTTCAACTCGGCTGCGCCCGTGTGCAGCAGGCCCGAGATGCCGCCGAAGCTGTCCATCAGTTCCTGCGCCATCACCAGCACACCGCGCCCGGCGGTGCCGGTGCGCAGCAGCAGTGCGAGCAACTCGGTATCGCTGAGGGCGCCGGGGCCGCGCGCCAGCAGTTTTTCGCGGGGCTGGGCGTCGGCAGGAAGGTCTTTGAGGGCCATGGGGCAGGTGTGTACGTTGGTTTCTACAATAGGGGGCGCCAGTTTATCGGGACTCCCATGCCTTCCACACCTCTCCTGGTCCAGCCAGGCTCCTTTCTTACCCTGCATTACCGGCTTGCCGGGCCGGGCGGGGACATTATCAACACCTTCAGCGACAAGCCGGCCACGCTGTCGCTGGGTACCGGCGAGCTGTCGCCAGCCGTGGAGCAGCGCCTGCTTGGCCTGGCCGAGGGCACCCGCGCAACGTTCGACATCCCTGCCGGCGAGGCCTTTGGCGAACGCAATGCCGACATGCTGCAATGGGTGGGCCGCAAGCTGCTCAACCAGATGGGCGACCCGGACGAGAAATACAGCGTGGGGGATGTGGTTCAGTTCCCGACGCCCGACGGGCTGGGCCAGTATGCGGGTGCGGTGCAGCAGGTGCGCAACGACCAGGACGGTGATGCAGTGCTGTTTGACTTCAATCACCCGCTCGCCGGCCAGCCCGTCACATTTGAAGTCCAGCTGATCGGGGTGCTCTGATGGCTGCCCTCCCGCAGGAAATCATCCTGGCCGAGCCGCGAGGCTTCTGCGCGGGCGTCGACCGCGCCATCGAGATCGTCGAGCGCGCCTTGCAGAAGTTCGGCAGGCCCATCTATGTGCGCCACGAAATCGTCCACAACACCTACGTCGTAAACGACCTCAAGGAAAAGGGCGCCATCTTCATCGAGGACCTGGCCGAAGTACCGCCAGGCGCCACGCTCGTGTTCAGCGCACATGGCGTGAGCAAGGCTGTGCAGGACGAGGCGCGGCAGCGCGGCTTCCAGATCTTCGATGCAACCTGCCCGCTGGTCACCAAGGTGCATGTGGAAGTGGCCAAGTTGAACAAGGAAGGCTACGAGTTCATCATGATCGGCCACAAGGGCCATCCCGAGGTCGAGGGCACCATGGGCCAGCTCGACAGCGGCATCCA
>CAZFKW010000150.1:0-7836 GCA_964519795.1 uncultured Ramlibacter sp.
TCGGCCGAGTACTTCTCGAACATGGCCTTGAACTTGTCATAGCTGCCGATGCCGGGCTTCATCATCTTCGTGAGCGGGCCCTGCTCGGTGTGCTCGGGCGCAATCTTCAGGTAGCCGCCCACATGGTGCTGGACCAGTTCCTTGACGTACTCGGGGCTTTGCACGGCCAGGTCGTAGCGCAGGCCCGAGCCGATGAGGATTTTCTTGACGCCCTTGAGCGCGCGCGCCCGGCGGTACATCTTGATGAGCGCCGAATGGTCGGTGTTCAGGTTGGAGCAGATGCCGGGGTAGACGCAGCTGGGCTTGCGGCAGGCGGCCTCGATCTCGGGGCTCCTGCAGCCAATGCGGTACATGTTGGCCGTCGGGCCGCCCAGGTCGGAGATGACGCCGGTGAAGCCTGGCACTTTGTCGCGGATTTCTTCAACTTCGCGGATGACAGAGTCTTCCGAGCGGCTCTGGATGATGCGGCCCTCATGCTCGGTAATGGAGCAGAAGGTGCAGCCACCGAAGCAGCCGCGCATGATGTTGACCGAAAAGCGGATCATCTCCCACGCCGGGATCTTCGTCGCGCCGTCATGGCTGCCGTTTTCATCGGCATAGGCCGGGTGCGGGCTGCGGGCGTAAGGCAGGCCGAAGACGAGGTCCATCTCTGCGGTGGTCAGGGGGATGGGCGGCGGGGTGATCCACACGTCTCTGGCCGTGGCGCCTTCGCCGTGCGCCTGCACAAGTGCGCGGGCATTGCCGGGGTTGGTTTCCAGGTGCAGCACGCGGTTGGCGTGGGCGTAGAGGACAGGGTCTGACCTGACCTGCTCGTACGACGGCAGGCGAATCACACTGCGGTCGCGGGGCGGAACCTTGAGTTTCTGTTTGAGGGAGGGGTTGGGCAGGAAGCTGATCATCTGAGGGGCAGCCTCACTCCGGGCAGGCTTGCTCACGCCAACCTCGCCCCTCACAACATTGTCATTGCGGGCTTGACCCGCAATCCATGTTGGCGTTGCGAAGACGCCCGTGTCCTCCACCATGGATCCCGGATCAAGTCCGGGATGACATCCTTCTGGAGCCGGGGCCACGCTCGATACCGACGCAATCCTTTCAGCGTCTTCCTTTGAACATGTCGAGCCCTGCGCAGCAGCCTGTTCGCTCGTCGTCATGTACGGATTGACATGCGACTCCACCCTGCCCGGCTCGTCCACGCTGGTGGAGTTGATCTCGAACCAGCCCTTGCCGGTTTCGTCATCAGGCCGGCGCACAAACGCCGTGCCGCGCACGTCCGTGATCTTCTCGACCGGCTCGCGCGCCGCCAGCCGGTGGGCAATCTCGACAATCGCGCGCTCCGCATTGCCGTAGAGCAGCAGGTCGCACTTGGCATCCACCACCACGGAACGCCGCACCTTGTCGGACCAGTAGTCATAGTGGGCAATGCGGCGCAGGCTGCCCTCAATGCCCCCAAGCACGATGGGCACGTCCTTGTAGGCCTCGCGGCAGCGCTGGCTGTAGACGATGGCGGCGCGGTCCGGCCGCTTGCCGCCGACGTCGCCGGGTGTGTAGGCATCGTCCGATCGGATCTTGCGGTCCGCCGTGTAGCGGTTAATCATCGAGTCCATGTTCCCGGCCGTGACGCCGAAGAACAGGTTGGGCTTGCCCAGCACCTTGAACGGGTCGGCGCTATGCCAGTCCGGCTGGGCAATGATGCCCACCCGGAAACCCTGCGCCTCCAGCATGCGGCCGATCACGGCCATGCCGAAGCTCGGATGGTCCACATAGGCGTCGCCGGTGACGATGATGATGTCGCAGCTGTCCCAGCCCAGCACGTCCATCTCGGCGCGGCTCATGGGCAGGAACTTCGACGTGCCGAAGCGTGCCGCCCAGTACTTGCGGTAGCTGGCGAGCGGCTTTGCGGCGCGCGCGAAGAAGGAGACGTCGACCGGGGCGTTCATGAATCGGGGGGCGGGCCTGTTGACCAGGCCGGAGGTTGGACGCCTGATTTTACGGGGTTGCCCACATCCATGGGCCAGTGCGGACTTGCCGGCACTCCGTCCGCCCTGCGCGCGCGCCCCGCGCAGCGCTCTCAGCCGCCGCGCTTGCGCATCTGGCCGCGGATCTCGCCACCTGGGTTGGCGGCAGTGTGGATGTTGAAGTACCAGCGGCCGGCGTCGAGGTCGGCGGCCTGCTGCGGCGTGAGCTTGGCTTCGCCCTGGATCGTCATCAGCTGCGGTGTGCCAACGGTCACGGGCAGGGAAATACCTGCGTTGTCCATCGGCGTGGCCGGACCATGGAAGTGTGCCGCCGTCGCCGGACCGCTCAGACCCGAGTAGGTGGCGCGGTAGGTGAGCGTCATGGTGGCTGGCTTCCAGATGGCTTCAATCATGCCCTTGCCGTAGGTCTGCACGGGAGGCACCTCGGCCATGCCGGTCAGTTCGGCCTCATAGATCTCGGTTGTCAGTGACGGGCGCTTGGATGCACACCCCGCGAGGACGGTCGCGCCCACGATGGTGAAGGCGAGTGCTGAACGAAGCAGTGCTTGGCGAGTGATCATGTGGTTTCTCCAGAAATCGGGTGACGGGAGTTCCAATGATGTTGGCCTCGCCACGAGGACCCTGTAGGACACAGCCGCTGCCGGCTGTGGTCATAAAGCACTCACCCCGCGCCGACCCTGTCCAGCAATGGAAAACGGCATCGCAGCACAAGTACTGCGATGCCGTATCCGGGACGACGCAGGGAATCAGATCGTGGCCTTCAGCGCGTCACGCATCGCCTTGACCTGGTCGTGGTTCCTCTGCACGCCGTGGTACTGCTTTTCCAGGAGGGTGCGCACGCCGGCAGGCAGGTTCTCCTTCAGCGCCTTGCGGTAGCGCGCAAGGGCGGCGTCTTCACCGCGCTCGCACTCGTCGAGCATGGCCTGGTCGCTGTAGCCGGTGAGCGTGCCGCGCACAGCGACCCAGCCGCGATGCAGGGAGCCGCTGGCGGTGCCGCCATCATCGGCCTTGCCGCCCAGGCGGCGGATCTCCGAGGCCAGCTCGGCAGCAGCCGCGCGGCACTCGTCGGCATGGCGCAGGAACAACGTCTTGATGTCCTGTGCCTTGGTGTGCTCGGCACAGGCGCGAAACCCGTACTCGCCGTCCCTTGCAGTCTCCAGGATGTCATTGAGCACGTCGATCACATCCTCATTGTCGAGGAGCTTCCCGTCATTGGAACGGAACTGGTCAATGCGGCTCCAGGCGGCGCGCGTGGCGGGACGTGCCTCAGGCCACGAAAGGCTCGAGCCGTCGCGGCGCAACTCCCAGTCGGCGGCCAGGCTCGGCTCGATAGCATCAAACTCGCCGTCGTAGCTGGCGCGGCTGCCCCACCCAAGGCGGTAGGCCGGGCCATAATCGTCAAACGTGCGGCCAGGCGTGTAGTAGCTCTCGTCCTGGAACGTTTCGCGCCAATACGCTTCTTCAGCGGTCGGGTTGACGGCCTCAGCCGCAGCCTTGCCGCCCAGTCCGCCGGCCACTGCACCAGCTACCGCGCCGACGAGCGCGCCGGCAGGTCCGCCAAACGCACCCGCAGCCGCACCGGCTGCCGCACCGCCCGCTGCAGCGCCAAGCCCTGTGCCGATGGGGTGCGCGCCCGGCTCATCAGTGATGGGGTCACGGTTCATGTCCTTGTCTTCTGCTGCCATGTTTCTCTCCTGTGATGAATGATGGAACCTTGCGTTTCGGCGGCGTTGTTGACACCGCTTTCAACTCGCCCATCAATGGTCGTTCCAATAGGTTTTTTCATCGGTCAGGCAAGCCAGTGCAGGCCTGTAGGAGAGCACCCCGGATGCAATTCGTTGCAATCCGGGGCGGCACCGGCCGCACCCGGCGGCGGCGGCACCGTGAAACCGTGTACCTGCGTTACTTCAGCTGCACACCACCCGACACCGTCACCACCACCGTGCTCTTGCCCGCTTCCACCGGCACAGCCTCATCCGATGATGTCTTGGCCCGCATGGCCATCATCTGCGGACGCGGCATGCCCCCCTGGTCATTGGCATTGACGTTGACTTCGCGCAGCGTATAGCCGCTGAAGCCAAAGCCCTTGGCAATCTCGGTGGCCCTGGCCTTGAACTGCTCGATCGCGAGGGCCTGGGCCTGCCCTTCCACCCTGGCGCGCTGCTCGCGGCTGAGGCCGAAGTACACATTGCCCATGGTCAGCGTCTGGATCCTGCCCGCCGTGGTGCTGATGCGCGCAAAGTCGCGGCCTTCAAGCACCAGCTCGGCCGAGCCCTGCCAGCTGCTGATCTTTCCGTCCTTGGCGTAGCGCGGGTACAGGCTGAAATTGCCCGTGCGTACATCCATCTGGCCAGGCACCGCTGATTTTCTTGCCTCGGTCAGTGCCGCATCGAGCGCCTGTTTGAGCTGGGCCTGTACGGTGGCCGCATCTGGCGCTTCCTTGACGCTGTTCATCGAAATGGTCAGCATGTCCTGCTGCACCTCCACCGATCCGCTGGCTGAGAGCTGGACGACATTGACCGGCGCTGGCAGCATTTGAGCCATGGCGCCTGTGGTGCCGGCCAGCAGTGCTGTGGTGGCGATGATCCTGGTGACGATTTTCATGTCCTGTTTCCCTTTTCAGTTGTGATTCATGGTTGGCGATGGGTGAGGTGCGCCCGGCGCAGCCAGGCGCGGTGCAGATCATCATGGTTTGCCCCTGGATTCTCCCGGAGCCGGCCGCTGGTTGCGCAAGGCTTCCCGCAGTTCCGCCCGCTCCTGCTGGGTCAGGCGGCGGGTCACGGGCGCTGCATCTGCAGGCTGACCCGGCCGTGCGAACTGCCTTTCCTGCAGCACACGCCGGATCTCGGCGCGACGCTGCGCCTCCTGCAACTGCGCAGCGGCAACGCCCGGCCCGGTCATCTGTGCCCAGCCAGGGCACGATGCCACGATTGCCAGCAAAACTATCATGTACCTCATGACGACTCCTTCATCATCCCAACGCACCAGCTTGCATGGCGCCCACATCGCGAGTGTGAAGCCGTTTGACGATGGGGCAACATTTGTAACAGTGTGTCAGGCATGCCCGGAAAACACAGATTTCCGCTTGCAAGCCCTTCAGAATGGCCTCTGTTACAAATTCACTTTGTGAGCACCATGACCCAAACAGCTACCCGTACTGACAAGATTCTCGTCGTTGATGATGACGCCCGTATCCGCGACCTCCTGCGCCGCTACCTGACCCAGGAGGGGTTTGAGGTCATCCTGGCCGAAGACGGCAAGGCCCTCAACCGCATCATGCTGCGTGACACCGCCGACCTGATCGTGCTGGACCTGATGATGCCCGGCGAAGACGGCCTGTCCATCTGCCGCCGCCTGCGCGCCGCAAATGACCGCACGCCCATCATCATGCTCACGGCCAAGGGCGAGGACGTGGACCGCATCGTCGGCCTGGAGGTTGGCGCCGACGACTACCTTGGCAAGCCTTTCAACCCCCGCGAACTGCTGGCACGCGTGCATGCCGTTCTGCGCCGCCGCCCCCTGCAGGAAGCGCCAGGCGCCCCGTCCAGCGACAACGAAGTCGTCACCTTCGGCCCCTTCACCTTCGACATGGGCGCCCGGACCCTGCACAAGAAGGGCGAGGAGCTGCCACTGACCACCGGCGAATTCGCCATGCTGAAGGCGCTGGTGCGCCACCCCCGCCAGCCGCTGTCGCGAGAAAAGCTGGCGCAACTGGCCCGCGGCCGCGAGTTCGAGCCCTTCGACCGCAGCCTCGATGTGCAGGTCTCGCGCCTGCGCAAGCTGGTCGAGATCGATGCGGCGGCACCGCGTTATATTCAGACGGTCTGGGGCGTGGGCTATGTTTTTGTTCCGGACGGAGCCGGTTGACGCCCTGGCCGGATGCACACCACGCTGCCCCTGAACCGCACCGGGCCCTGCCCATGAAACGACACAGGTGACTCCTTGATACGTGCAGTGACCACCAGCCTGGACATCACCGGCCCGGCGCCCCTGGAGACAGGGCCGGCGCCGCTGGAGATGCGGCCGCGCGTAGGCCTGAGCCTGTTCTGGCGCACGTTCTTCCTGCTGGCCCTGCTGCTTATCGGAAGCATCGTGGCCTGGCTGCAGACCTTCCGCGCGCTGGAGTTCGAGCCGCGCGCGATCCAGACGGCCAACCAGATCGCCTCGCTGGTCAACCTGAGCCGTGCCGCGCTCGTGCATTCCGATGCCATTGCGCGGGTTTCGCTGATCAAGACCCTGGCGGAAACCGAGGGCGTGCGGATTGTGCCGCGGGAGCCGGGCGACAGCTTCGAAGCCTTCGACACCGACGCGCTGGACCAGCGCATCGCCGAGGAGCTGGCAAACCGCCTGGGTCCGTCCACCGTCGTCGCCCGCAAGGTCAACAAGGAGGACGGCCTGTGGATTGGCTTCGGCATTGACGGCGATGCCTACTGGCTGCTGATTGACCGCTCCCGGTTCAACACCGTCGGCGGCAAGACCTGGCTGATCTGGCTGATCACCGCTGCAGCCCTGTCACTGGCCGGAGCTGCGCTCATCGCACGGCTGATCAACCGGCCGCTCAAGCAACTGTCATTTGCCGCCAGCCGTGTGCGTGACGGTGACTTTGACGCCAGCCGGCTGGACGAGAAAGCCGTCACCAGCGAGATCCGCGAGGTCAACATCGGCTTCAACCGCATGGCCCAGCAGCTGGCCAAAATCGAGCAGGACCGCGCCGTGATGCTGGCCGGCATCTCGCATGACCTGCGCACGCCGCTGGCGCGCCTGCGCCTGGAAACCGAGATGAGCGTGGCCGACATGGATGCGCGCAACCACATGGCGGCCGACATCGACCAGCTGGACGCCATCATCGACAAGTTCCTGGACTATGCGCGCCCCGACCATGTGGACTTGAAGCCCGTGCTGCTCAACGAGGTGATCGACGCCTGCCTCTATGCAGTCCAGGACCACGACGACATGCGCGTGAACCTGGACATCACGCCCAACCTGTACGTGCTGGCCGACGAGGTGGAACTGGCCCGCGTGCTGTCCAACCTGCTGGAGAATGCGCGGCGCTACGGCAAGACGCCAGAGACCGGCATCGCGGTGGTGGACATTGCCGCCAAGGTGCGCAACGACTGGGTCCTGCTCAAGGTGCGCGACCACGGCATGGGCGTGGCCACCGAGACGCTTCCCAACCTCATCAAGCCCTTCTTCCGCGGCGACGCAGCCCGCACAGCCGCCACCGGCGCCGGCCTGGGCCTGTCCATCGTGGACAAGACGGTGCAGCGCATGGGCGGCATCTTCGCGCTGGCTAACACCACATCCGGCGGCCTGGCCGCGCACATCAAGCTCCAGAGGCCGAAGAGTTAGGGCCTGATCAGCGTGCCCGAGGCTCAGGCCCGTCCTTCGGTTCGGCCTGTGTCCATCGGGCAGGGTCAGGTCAGCAACACCACCGCTCGCGCCTCAATGGCCAGGCCCTGCCCGACGGGACCCAGCTTCTCTGCCGTCTTGGCCTTGACATTCACCTGGTTCAACGCCAGTCCCAGTGCTTCAGCGATACGGCTGCGCATGGCCGCAATGTGCGGCGCCAGACGGGGCGCCTGCGCAATCACCGTGCTGTCAATATTGCCGATATCAAAGCCCTGCCCGCGCACCCGTCGCGCGGCCTCAGCCAGCAGAACCACGGAGTCCGCGCCTTTGAACCGTTCGTCGGTGTCCGGGAAATGTGTTCCGATGTCCCCAAGCGCAGCAGCACCCAGGAGCGCGTCGGTGATGGCGTGGAGCAGCACGTCGGCATCGGAATGGCCGAGCAGCCCGGCCGTGTGCGGAACTTCCACGCCACCAATGACGAGCCTGCGGCCCGGCACCAGCGCATGCACAT
>CAZFKW010000150.1:7846-9171 GCA_964519795.1 uncultured Ramlibacter sp.
CCAGCCTTCCCCGATCCTGAATCCGTTGCTCATGTCCGGCCCCTCAAGACGGCTTCCGCCAGCGCAAAGTCTTCTGGATAGGTGACCTTGAAGTTTTGCGCGCCGCCCTCAACCAGCCTGGGCTTCAGGCCCATGGCTTCCATGGCGCCTGCCTCATCCGTGACCTGGTCACCCGCCTTGTCCAGCGCCTCCATCAGTGGCCCGATGCGGAACATCTGGGGCGTCTGGGCCAGCCATTTGTCCGAGCGGTCGATGGTGGTGACCGAGCGCCCGCCCTTCTCGCGCTTGAGCGTGTCGGCAAGCTTGTGGGCCAGCAGGCCGCCCACCTCGTCATCCCGGCACGCGTCAATGAGGGAATCGATCTGGGCCGTTGTCACGAGGCAGCGCGCCGCATCATGGACGAGCACCCAGTCGTTTGCGAGCGCCCCCGACTCCAGCAGGCGCCGCAGGCCGTTCAGCACGCTCCCCGCCCGCGTCGGGCCGCCGCAATCAGCAACGACGAATGCAGGTTTGGCGGCAAGAATGGCCGACAGGAAGGCATCACCCGGCGAAACGACCACCAGGCAGCGCTTCATCCGGACCACTCCCGAGAAAGCGGCCAGCGTGTGCATCACCATCGGCTTGCCGGCCACGGGCTGGTATTGCTTCGGAGCGGGGCTTGCGCCGGCGCCAAGTGCCCTGCTGCCCGTGCCTGCGCAGGGTATCAGCGCATGGATGGCGGATTGTGGGGGTGGAACTGTCATGAGTCTCCGGATTCTAGGGCCGGTCCTGCGGGGCAGGATGCGCACAACCAGCACGCCCGGACGCCGCCGGGTAAACTTGGAGCCTCCCCACCCCCCGCCATCGCGTCGGGGGGTGTTTGCTATTTGTGGACCTGATGGACCTGCCCAAACTCACGCCCGGCAAGCGCTACACCCTGCCCCGCCCCGCCGGTTCTGCGGACGCCTTGCTGCTGGCACACCTGGCCTTGCGCGAGAAGGCGGCCGGCCGGCTCACGGCTATCGTCACGTCGGACGCCACCGACGCGCAGCGGCTTGTGGAAGAAATGGGTTTCTTCGCGCCCGGCCTGCGTTGCGCGCTCTTCCCCGACTGGGAGACGCTGCCCTATGACACTTTCTCGCCGCACCAGGACCTGATCAGCGAGCGCCTGGCCACGCTGTGGCGCATCTCCCAACGGGACAAGGAGACGGGCGCCGACGTCGTCATCGTGCCGGCCACCACGGCGTTGTACCGGCTCGCACCGCCGTCGTTCCTCGCGGGCTATACGTTCCAGTTCAAGGTCAAGCAGAAGCTCGACGAAGCAAAGCTCAAGGCCCAGCTCACCC
>CAZFKW010000151.1:0-9161 GCA_964519795.1 uncultured Ramlibacter sp.
GTCAACGGCCAGGTCGTGCGCCAGCGCATCGTCGGCGGCCTGCTGGGTCACTGGAGTGTGTGGACGAAACGGGCTGTGGAGCAGCTGGCGCTGATCCACAAGGCCGTGGACAGTGGCAACATCACGCCGGCCCTGCTGACGCTGGACGCCCAGGTGACTGACAGCAACAGCGCGCTGTTTGACGTGGCCAATGACTTCCATGGCTGCATTGCCGGCTGCCACGAGATGCTGCGGCGGCAGGGGCTGCTGGAGGGCATCTGGTGCCTGGACCCGAACGAAGGTCTCAGTCCGGGGCAGGCAGAAGAACTCACCCGCGTTCATGATGCCTACCCGCACCTGCATGATGATGAGTTCGTCAAGGTGAACCTGGCGCGATGGCTGTCCTAGGGTTCTTCGCGTTGACAGCGCCGGCTGAAATAAATAAAGTGGCTTTTAATTAACCATTTGGATAATTAAGCCGATTTTTCAGGTACAACCCCCCGTATTCAGGAGACAGCATGCACAAGCGTTTTTTCCTCAAAGGCATTTCCCTGGCAGCCCTGGCGCTGGCCGTTGCCGCGCCGGCCATGGCCCAGCAGTGGAAGCCCACCAAGCCGATCAACCTGATCGTGCCGTGGGCGGCAGGCGGCTCCACCGACCAGATCACCCGGGTGACGGCGGCCGAGCTGGAAAAGGTCCTGGGCCAGAAGGTCATCGTGGTCAACCAGCCTGGCGCCTCCGGCTCGATCGGCTCCAAGAACGCGCTTGAAGCACCCAAGGACGGTTACACCTGGACGGCCGGTGCCGCCCAGGACCTGGGCACCTACCAGGCGCTCGGCATGCTGGACACCAACATCAAGGACTGGCACCTGTTCCTGAGCGTGGCCAACGTGGCCGTGGTGGGTGTGGGCGCAAACACGCCTTACCAGACCATGCCCCAGCTGCTGGCCGCCATGAAGGCCAAACCCGGCGAGATCAAGGTCGCTACGGCCGGTGTCACGTCGGGCGGCCACAATGCCATGGAAGCCATCTCCCGTGCCACCGGCGTCAAGTACCGCCACGTCACCTATGACGGCGGCAATCCGGCGGCTGTTGCCACGGTGTCCGGCGAGACCGACCTCACTACCCAGCTGGCCGTGGAGCAGGCCGAGATGATCCGCGGCAAGCGCATACGGCCGCTGGCCACCGTGTCAGACAAGGCACTGGAACTGGAAGGCTTTGGAACCATCGAGCCCATCAGCAAGTTCGTGCCGGGCTTCAAGGTGCCCACCAACTACTTCGGCATCTTCATTCCCAAGGGTGTCCCGGCCGATGTGGTGGCCACGATGCAGAAGGTCTGGGCCGAGAACATTGCCAACAACGCGGCCATCAAGGCCTATGCAACCAGCAAGGGCGCGCTGTTCGCACCTGTGGCGGGCGACGCCGCCCAGGCAGCGGCGATGCCGGCCATCCAGGCCAATGCATGGTTGCTGCATTCGACCGGCAAGACCAAGGTGTCGCCTGATACGGTGGGAATCCCGAAGCCTTGAGCTCGAACTTGACCTGAAAGGGCCGGCCGACAAGCCGGCCTTTACTTTGACCCTGGTTTTTCTGACATGAGCATGGAATCAACACCCGGCGGTGGCGTCTCGCCGCGGGCCGACCTCGTCTCCGCGCTGGTCTGGACCGCCATTGGCGGGGCCATCACCATCGGCGCCTGGAACATGGACCGGCTGGAGCGCCTCAGCATCAACAAATACGAGGCGCCCGGCCTCGTGCCGGGGCTGCTGGGCGTTGCGATTTTCCTGCTGGGTATGGTGCTGGCGGTTCGCGCTGTGCGCGATGGCGCACTGGCGGCCCGCCCGCCGCGTCCGCGCGCGGCAGGCATGGGGCGGACCCTGGCCGTCATCGCGGCCACGGTGGGCTATGCAGTCGTGCTGGTGGGGCGCGGCATCCCGTTCTGGCTGGCGACGTTCGTGTTCGTCACGGCCTTCATCTTCTTCTTTGACCGTGAACGCCAGACGGGCCTTGGGCGCAGTACGCCGAAACAGGCCATGCTTGCCTTGATATGCGGCGTCGCGACCAGTGCGGTCGTGTCCTACGCGTTCCAGGAGATCTTCTACGTGCGGCTTCCCTGATGTTCCAGGGCCTCATCTCCTTCTGGCAGTCGCTGGGCAGTTTCATGACTGTCGAGTCCATCTTCTACGTGCTGGCGTCCACGCTGGTGGGTGTGATCATTGGTGCGCTGCCCGGCCTCACGGCCACCATGGGCGTGGCGCTCATGACCACGCTCACGCTCAAGCTGCCGTCGTCGCAGGCGCTGCTCATCCTGATCTGCACCTATGTGGGCGCCATCTATGGCGGCAGCCGCAGCGCCATCCTGCTGAACATTCCCGGTACGCCGGCGTCGGCGGCCTCGTGCCTTGACGGCTATGCGCTGGCACGCCAGGGACTGGCCGGCCGCGCCATGGGGATCGCCACCAGCGGCTCGGTCATGGGTACGCTGATTGGCATCTTCTTCCTTGCGCTTTTCACCCCGGTGCTCGGCGAGGTCGCGCTGAAGTTTGGCGCCTACGAGTTCTTCTGGCTCGCAGTGTTCGGCGTCATCGTTTCTGCCACGCTTACGGGCGGTGATGCGCTCAAGGGCTGGATCGCGGGCTTTGCCGGCCTGTTCATCGCCACACTGGGGCAGGATGGCATCCATGCTTTCGAACGCTTCACTTTCGGCAGCCGCGACATGGCCGGCGGCTTTTCGCTGGTTCCGGCGCTGGTCGGGGCATTCGGCTTTGCGGAGATTCTTGTCGCCATGCAGGAGAAGCGCCTGCCGGTAAAGATCAACGCGCTGGACTCCGTCATCCCGAAGATCAGGGACGTGTTCCAGTACTGGCGCACCATCATCCGTTCCGGCATCATCGGCACTTTCATGGGCATCGTTCCCGGTGTTGGTGAGGACGTCGCGGCATGGACGTCGTATGCCGCCGCCAAGCGCGCCAGCAAGGAAAAGGAAAAATTCGGCAAGGGCTCGGTCGAGGGTCTGATGGCCGCCGAGACCGGCGACAACGCCTGCGTCCCCGGCGCCATCATCCCGGTCCTCACGCTGCAGATTCCGGGATCCGCGCCGGCAGCGGTGCTGATGGCAGCCATGCTGATCCACGGTGTGCAGCCGGGCCCGATGATCATGATCGAATCACCGCAGTTCGTGTATGACATCGTGGCCATGATGCTGTTGGCCACCCTTGGCATCTTCATCTACGGACTCACCCTGACCAGCCTTCTGGTCAAGGTGCTGCGTGTGCCCACCACCATCATCGTGCCCATGCTCATGGTGCTGTGCACGATAGGCTCCTTCGCCCTTGCCTCGCGCCTGTTTGACATCTGGGTCATGGTGGGTTTTGGCGTGGTGGGCTTCATACTGCGCAAATACGGCTACCCGATCGCGCCGCTGGTGCTGGGCATCGTGCTGGGCGACCTGCTGGAGAAAAACTTCCGCCGTGGGCTGGTGCTGTCTGACGGCGACTTGCTGCCGTTCTTCACGCGCCCGATCTCGGCCGTGCTGTTTGCAGCCATTGCCATCGTCGTGCTGCTGCGGATACCGTTTGTGCGCGGACTGTTTGCGCGCCGCAAGGGCGTGGCGGGTCCGGCATGAAGATCGCCCTGTGCAACGAGGTGCTGCACCCGCTGCCGTTTGCCGACCAGTGCAAGGCGGCCGCCGCCATGGGTTACGACGGGCTGGAAGTTGCGCCGTTCACACTGGCTGCGGATCCCATGACCATCACAGACGCGCAGGCCGCAGGATTTGCGCGGATCGCGCAGGACCATGGCCTGGCCATCTGTGGGCTGCACTGGTTGCTGGTGGCGCCTGCCGGCCTGTCCGTCGTGAGTGCCGACGCCGCGCTGCGCGCGCGCACCACCGACGTCATGTGCCGCCTGGTGGAAATGTGCGGGATTATGGGCGGCAGCTACCTGGTGCATGGCTCGCCGAAGCAGCGCTCGGTGCCGCCGGGTGAGACGATCGATATTGCCATGGACCGCATCCGTGACTGCATGCAGCGTGTGGCGCTGGTGGCCGAAGCCTGCGGCACCACCTACTGCATCGAGCCGCTCGCGCCCGCGGAAACAGATGTCCTCAACACCGTTGCCCAGGCCGCAAAACTGGTGGACGAAATCAACTCGCCGGCGTTCAGGACCATGATCGATTGCAGCGCATCCGGCCAGAGCGAAGATGAACCGGTCGATGCACTGATGGCCCGCTGGATGCCTACCGGCCGCATTGCCCATGTGCAGGTCAACGACCCCAACCGGCGCGGGCCAGGGCAGGGCGGCATGGAATTCAAGCCCATCCTGCAGACGTTGCGGCGCATGCAGGCTGAGGGCTACTACAACGGCATCATCGCGGTGGAACCGTTCGACTACGTGCCGGATGGCATGGGCTCGGCGGCGTACTCCATCGGCTACCTGCGCGGTGTCCTGCAGGCACTGGGCTGATGCACCCCCGGACTTTTCGCATGACAACAGCACCCCAATTCACCCTCAGTGACATCGAGCTCCACGAGCGCCCCGTCAGGCTGCGCATGCCCTTTCGCTTTGGCGTGGTCACGCTGCGCGAATGCCCACAGGCGTTTGCGCGTGTCCGCATCGAGCTGCCTGATGGCCGCCGGGCCTGGGGCGCTGCGGCTGAACTCATGGCACCCAAATGGTTTGACAAGAACCTGGCCCTGAGCAATGAAGACAACTTCAACCAGCTGCGTGACGTACTGCGCATGGCGCGTGAGGCGTACCTTGCCGACGCGACGCCCGCCACGGCATTCGGCCATTTCGCACGCCACGCCAGCGCGCACCTGGCCGCTTGCGCCGCGAAGGAGTACAACCCGCTGCTCGCCAGCTACGGCCCCGCGCTTGTGGACCGCGCAGTGCTTGATGCGCTGTGCCGCCTGACGGGTGTGTCTTTCTACGACGCGATCCGCGCGAATGCAGTCGGTGTCGGCGGTGGCCGCGGCGAGGCCGAGGGCCTGGACATGAGCGCCTTCATGGCCGGCCTGCAGCCCGCACTGGCCATCGAGGCGCGCCACACGGTCGGCCTGGTCGATGCCATCACCCAGGCCGACATCACCGAGCCCGTCAACGATGGCCTGCCCGAAACCTTCGAGCAGGTCGTTCAGACCTACGGCCACCGTTATTACAAACTCAAGGTCGGGGGCAAGGTCGATGCCGACGTGGCCCGGCTCACAGCCATTGCCGGCGTGCTGGACACCCTGGACCAGCCCTACTTCATCTCGCTGGACGGCAATGAACAGTACAACGATGCACAAGGCGTGGCCGAGCTGCTCGGCGCCATGCGCGCGGCGCCGGCGCTCAGGCGCCTGAATGGCTCCATCCTGTTCATCGAGCAGCCGATCAACCGCAGGGTGGCGCTTGATGTAGACCTGCGCTCGGTGGACCTGGGCAAGCCTGTGATCATTGACGAGTCCGACGGCGAGCTGGACGCTTTTGTGCAGGCCCGGGCGCGCGGTTACTCGGGCGTGTCCTCCAAGACCTGCAAGGGCATCTACCGGTCCCTTCTCAATGCCGCGCGCTGCGCGAAGTGGAATGCGGATGAAGGCGCCAACCGCTACTTCATGTCAGCGGAAGACCTGACCACGCAGGCCGGCCTGTCGGTGCAGCAGGACCTGGCCCTGGTGAACCTGCTGGGCATCACCCACGTGGAGCGCAACGGTCACCACTATGTGAACGGCATGGCGGCCTTGCCGGCGCCAGAGCAACTGGCCTTCCTTGAGGCCCACCCCGACCTGTATGAACGCTCGCACGGGGCGGTGAGATTGAAGATCAGCAACGGCAGGATAGATATTGGCTCATTGGCGGGGCCGGGTTTCGCCAGTGGTGCGATGCCGGATTTCGGGGTGATGACGGCCCTTTAGGACGTGGGGCATGGCCCGGGGGGGCCACGGTTTCATGCTAGGCTCATGCGATGAAAGAGCGCAGCGCCGCGTCCATGAGGTCCTTGAGGACGCTGGGAGTCCTCAGTGTTCTTGTACCTCTTTTTGTCTATGCCCTGTTTGGCCTCTACCGGGTCATGGAAACCAGGGAAGAGGCGGATCTTCGCGTCAGCCGCTCGCTGCGCGTGGCGCACGAGCATGCAAGCCGGGTCATTGGCGGTGCCGAAGCGTTCCAGGACCGACTGTTTGACCTGGTCGACGGGAAGGCGCCGGATGAAGTGGCCCGCAACGAAGCCCCGCTTCATGCGCTCCTGAGTGACAAGGTCCGTTCCGAGCCGCAGATACAGTCCATCTGGATTGTGGGTGCCGACGGGGTGCCCGTTGCAACCAGCCTGATGCTGCCGGCGCCCCGGATCAACCTGGTCGACCGGGCCTATTTCACCCATCACCAGAATGCCGGCGGGGGCCGCTACCTGTCCGAGCCTTTCCTCACCAGGCTGGACAAGGACAAGGTGATGAGCCTCAGCATCCGTTTCAGCAGGCCGGATGGCAGCTTCGGCGGCGTCATCGTGGTCAGCCTGCTCGTCAACCATTTCGAGCGTTTCTACGCGGACCTTGTGGCCAACGAGCCGGGCCTCGCCGTCAACCTTTTCCGCGAGGGAGGGTCCATCTATACGCGCTGGCCCTTGCTGGTCAGTGCGCCGGAGCGACTCGCACCCGACAGCCCCGTGATGGCATCGCTGGCGGCCGGCAAGGCCTCGGCGCAGTTGCAGGGCGTGTCGTCCGTGGACGGGCAGAACCGCCTGCTGGCCTATACCCGGGTTGGCAGCTATCCGCTCTATGTCGGCACCGGCATGAACCTCACGGCGGTGCGCAACCAGGTGCTCAAGGATCTCGGAATCCTGCTTGCGCTTGGCCTGCCGGCGTTTGGCGCGATCTTCATCTCGGCGCGTGTGGCCATGCGCCGCACGCGTGACTCGCTGGAGGCGGCGCAGGAGCTGCAGCGCGAGACGCTCACCCGCCGCAAGGCCGAAGAGGCGTTGCTGCAGGCGCAGAAGCTGGAGGCGCTCGGCCGGCTCACAGGTGGGGTGGCGCACGACTTCAACAATGCGCTGATGGTCATCAGCAACAACGTCTACCTGCTCAGGCGCAACCTCGGTGAGGCCGGTGCGCGGCAGCTGGACTCCATCACACGCGCAGTGGACTCGGCCACCAAGATCACGCGCCAGCTGCTGGCCTTCTCGCGCCGCCAGGCGCTGGTGCCCGAGCGCCTGGTCCTGCAGGACAAGCTGCCTGCGACGCGCGAGCTGATCACCCCGGTACTGGGGGGCAGCATTGAGCTGACTGTCACGGTAGCGCCCGACACCAGCGCAGTGATGGTGGACCATGCCGAGCTGGAGCTGGCACTGCTCAACCTGGCCATCAACGCCCGCGATGCCATGCCCTCGGCCGGTAGCTTCCGCATTGAGGCGCACAATGCCACCGGCGAGCTTCCCGCCCCCCTGCAAGGCGACTTTGTCGTCATCGAGGCAAGCGATACGGGCCATGGCATTGCGGCCGACGTGATTGACAAGGTGTTTGAACCCTTCTTCACCACGAAGCCCGTAGGTCAGGGCACCGGCCTTGGCATGAGCCAGATCTACGGCCTGTGCCAGCGCGCCGGTGGTACAGCCACCGTGTCCAGCGTTGAAGGCCAGGGCACGACCGTGAGTCTGTACCTGTGCGCGGCCCCCGCAGATGCCCAGGCCCAGGCTGTGACGACGACGCCCTTGGCGCGCCAGCTTGGCAAGTCGGTCCTGCTGGTGGAAGACAACGACGATGTGGCCGGCGCGCTGGTGCCGCTGCTGGAGGAGCTGGGTTGCAAAGTCACACGGCTGAACCGCGCCGCCGCAGCGCGTGACTGGCTCACCGGGCAGGACACGTTGCCCGACATCGTGTTGACTGATGTGGTGATGCCGGGCGAGCTGGACGGTGTTGCCCTGGCGCGCCTGCTGCGCGAGACCATGCCGGGCTTGCCAGTGCTGCTGATGACGGGCTACGCTGAGCAGATCGACCAGATTGCCCTGCTTGGGTTTGAGGTACTGCCCAAGCCCTGCACGGCCGAGATGCTGGGAACGGCAATAGCGCGACTGGCACGTTGAGGTGACCTCACCTGCCAATACGTAAGGATGGTGTGGCTGACGCCCTGTACTCACTAGCATGGGGCACCAAAGCAAGCGGGGCAGCCTCATGCAATCCACTCCACCCAGCTCCAGTGCGGTCATCTTCCATGTCCCTGCGGGCAGGACCATACCGGGCGTCAATGCCGACATCAAGGCGGCTGCGGTACCGCCGGTGGCGGGTTCGAGCCGGTCGAGCGATATTCATGTCGGGCCCGCTACCGCACTCCTGGGTGATCCGGTCGCTGCGGCGACGCCGCAGACGCGCACGCTGAGCCAGCGCGTTGTGCAGGCCTTCAAAAGCCCGGCATCATTCTTCAGGGGCATTCTTGGGGGCGTGCAGGGCCGGCGCCCGGACGCCAGGGATGACGAGAAGGCAATACAGGGAGCTGGTGATGGTCCGGACGACATCGCGAGCGATGTGCGAACCGAGGCCAGCGGGCTGTCGCGCGCAGGGCGCCACCGCTCCATGTCAGAAATGCTGGATGACGCATCAACCAGCCTGGGCTACCGGTTTTCAGAGCTGCCTGTGCCGGATGAACTCGGTGTACTGGATGAAGTTTTTGGCCAGCCGCGCTCGGACATCATCAAGGGCTATGCGAGCCAGCCGGAACAACTGCCCGTGGCCCGGGACGAAGGCGATGGCGTTCCAGGCAGCAAGAAGTGGCTCGCCAGTCTCAACCCGGGCGACGTCATCGCGGTGGGGCGCTTCGAGGTCGAGTTCAGGCACTTTACCTGGATCGAGGGTGTGCAGCACTTGACCGTCGACACAACACGGCCTGACAAACCGGATCGCAATGACATCCTGCGTTACCAGGCGGTTTGCGAAGAAATGAACGGGGTGCCTGCCGAAGAGGGGCTGGTTCACCTTCCGCTGCCCATGGCCCAGGATACGAAGGGCGGCGTTAGCTAGCACCAGCGACGGCCTGGTGCCGGCACCGACCGGCCCCTCGGCATCGGGCGCGATGTAGCCAAGGTTGAAGGCCTACGCAAACGGTATTCCGCGCTCTCCCAGCCACTGCGTCATGATCGACTGCGCCAGCGCCAGCTGCTTCGGCTGCCCGGCATAGTAGTGGCCGGCGTCCTCGATCAGCCGGAATGTCTTGTCGGG
>CAZFKW010000152.1:0-9130 GCA_964519795.1 uncultured Ramlibacter sp.
CGGTGCCGATCGCATTGGTGACGGCGATGTGTGCCAGCATGAATCCTGTCCCCAGCAGGACGCTGGCCACATACAGGCTGGTGATCTGGGGCCGCAGCGCCGGCAGCAAGGCGCCCGCGGTCATGACGACGAGCGCGATGAGGATTGGCTTGAACACCCCCGTGCGGTCAGTCCAGCGCCCCGCAGCGACGGACAGCAGCATCGGCACGAAGGACAGCAGGCTGACCAGTATCCCCACCGTGAAGGTCGAAGCACCCAAGGTGATGCCGAACAGCGCGAGCGCGACGCGTGCGCCGGTGAAGGCGGCATGCCCCAGCATCGTCAGTGCGATCAGAACGGGAAGTGTCACTATGTTGAGCCGGACTGCAGGTCCATCCGGTACTGGCTCACCCGGGTGCTGCATCTGCCAGGGAATCTGGACGGCTTGCGGTGCTGAACCTGTCCCCCTGATCATAGCGACATGGCGTTCGCACCGCAGCCCGGACGGCTATTGTTACGATGCGGCATGGACTTGACCCGCGCTGACCAGGAGATTCTTTATCAATCGCTGGGCCGCATGGGCCTGCTGGAGCCTGGCGAGCAGCCACGGCTGGAACCGCTGACCGGCGGCGTGTCCTCGTTGATCGTGCTGGCCCATACCCGGCGCGGGCCGGTGTGCATCAAGCGGGCACTGGCCAGGCTCAAGGTGGCATCCGACTGGTTCGCGCCCGTTGAGAGGAATACCGCCGAAGTCGCATGGATGCGGGCCGCCGGGGCCATCGTGCCCCATGCCGTGCCGCAGATCCTCGGCGAAGACAGGGAGGGCCGTGCGTTTGCCATGGCGTACCTGGAGCCTGCCGGTCACCCGGTGTGGAAGTCGCAACTTCGGGACGGCGTGGTGGATCGCCGCGTTGCGGCATCACTCGCCGGCACGCTCGCGTCAATCCATTCCAGGACGGCGGCCAGCAAGGAGCTTGCGCGCGCGTTTGCCAACGACGACACATTCTTCGAGATCCGGCTCGATCCTTACCTGGGTGCCACCAGCCGGGCGCCGGCCCACGCGGGCACCGGCGTTGCCGCAGCGCTGCAGGCATTGATCGAGGCGACGGCCGCCACGCGTGTGGTGCTGGTGCATGGTGATGTGAGCCCCAAGAACATCCTTTGCGGCCCTGCGGACCCCGTCATCCTGGATGCCGAATGCGCCTGGTATGGCGACCCGGCATTTGACATTGCATTCCTGCTGAACCACATGCTTCTCAAATGCCTGTGGAGGCCGGCGCACGCTGCGGGCTACCTGGCGTGCTTCGACCTCATGGCGGGCAGCTACCTTGCCGGCGTGACCTGGGAGCCCGCAGCATCGGTGGAGGGCCGCGCGGCGCGCCTGCTGGGCGGGCTGTTGCTTGCACGGGTGGATGGCAAGTCGCCGGTTGAGTACGTCACTGCAGAGGAGCAGAAAGCGCGGGTGCGCAACGTGGCAACGAAGCTGCTGCTGCAACCGCCCGGCAATTTGAATCAAGTGCGGGCCGCGTGGGCCGCTGAACTGGGACATTCATGACTGACACCACCATCCGGAGCATCCATGCACGCCGCATCTGGGACTCGCGCGGCAGGCCTACAGTGGAGGCAGAGGTCACGCTGGCCGACGGCAGCATCGGGCGGGGCATCGCGCCTGCGGGTGCATCCATGGGCTCACGCGAAGCGCTGGAATTGCGCGACGGCGGGCCGCGGCTGGGCGGCTTTGATGTCAGCCGGGCCGTTGCCAATGTCCAGGGCGAGATAGCCGCAGCGCTGGTGGGGCGCGACGCGGCCGGTCAGGCTGCGATTGATGCTGCGCTCATTGCGCTTGACGGCACGGACACCAAATCGCGCCTGGGGGCCAATGCCACCATCGCCGTCAGCCTCGCAGCTGCTTCGCATGGCGTGCCGCTGTGGGCGCATCTTGCGCAGGGGAAGGCCGTTACCATGCCGCTGCCCGAGATCCAGATCTTTGGCGGGGGCGCCCATGCCGGGCGGCGTGTGGATATCCAGGACTTCATGGTCATGCCTGTGGGGGCGAACACATTTGCACAGGCCCTGGAGATGACGGCCGAGGTCTACCTGGCGGCGGGCGCGTTGATGGCGCAGGCAGGCAGGCGGCAGGGTGTGGCGGACGAGGGCGGCTACTGGCCCGTGTTCGATGCGAATGAAGAGGCGCTGGAGACGTTGACCCGCGCCATTCACAAGGCCGGCTTCAAGGGTGGCAGCGATGTGGCCATCTCGCTGGACATCGCTGCCTCGGAGTTCGGCGCAGAGGGTCGCTACCAGCTGGGCCTGGACCGGCGCGTTCTGGATACTGCGGGCATGATCGACACGCTGGGCAAGTGGATCGACGGCTATCCCATCATCTCCATTGAAGACCCGCTGGCCGAGGATGACGAGGCCGGGCTGATCGAGTTCACGCGGCGCTTTGGCGGCAGGATCCAGGTGATAGGCGACGACTACCTGGTGACAAGCGCCAAGCGGGTGAAACAGGCTGCCGCACTCGGTGCCTGCAATTGCGCGCTCATCAAGCTGAACCAGGCAGGCACCGTGACTGAAACGCATGCCGCACTGCTCGCGGCACAGGCGGCAGGCTGGTCCGCCGTGGTCTCTGCACGCTCCGGGGAAACCGAGGACGTGGCCATTGCCCACCTGGCCGTCGGCTGGAACGCGGGCCAGCTCAAGGTGGGTTCGTTCGCCCGCTCCGAGCGCATGGCCAAGTGGAACGAGGCGCTGCGCATCGAGGAAGCGCTCGGAGAAAACGCGCGGTTTGCAGCGCGGTCCGCCCTGCCGGTGCCCTGAAGCCGCGCAAGAGCGCGAACGTTGCGACGGGTTGGCAAGGTCGCGCTTACGTGTCTGTTCGGGAATGCGTGGAACCGCCCTTCGACCCTTCGACAAGCTCAGGACAGGCAAGCTCAGGACGGGCCACTGCATTGCCCCCCAGTGGGGGCTGAGAGCCGCAGCTCCGAGTCTGCTTGAGCAGACTCGGACGGCTTGAAGGGCCATTGCCTCTGGCAATCGGCACCGGCGGCCGAAGGCCGGACGGGGGCGTCCATCACTGTGCCGTCCAGCCGCCGTCCATCTGCCAGGCTACGCCGCGCACGTTGTTGCCGGCGGGTGAACACATGAACACGGCGAGTTCGCCCAGTTGCTCGGGCGTGGTGAATTGCAACGAGGGCTGCTTCTCGCGCAGCAGGTCGCGGTTGGCTTGCTCCTGGGTGATGCCTTCGCGCTCGGCGCGCGCGTCGATCTGCTTCTGGACCAGGGGCGTCAGCACCCAGCCAGGGCAGATGGCATTGCTGGTAATGCCTGTGGTGGCTGTCTCCAGCGCCAGCGATTTGGTGAAGCCAACCAGGCCGTGCTTGGACGCGACGTAGGCTGACTTCTGTGCCGAGGCGACCAGGCCGTGCGCGCTGGCCACATTGATGACGCGGCCCCAGTTGGCGGCCCTCATGGCGGGCAGGGCCAGGCGGGTGGTGTGGAAGGCACTGGTCAGGTTGATGGCGATGATGGCATCCCACTTTTCAGGAGGGAAATCTTCCACATTGGCCACATGCTGGATGCCGGCGTTGTTCACCAGAATGTCCACGCGGCCGAACTGTTCCGCGGCCCACTTCATCATGGCCTCGATCTCGGCCGGCTTGCTCATGTCTGCGCCGTGGTGCATGACTTTGACGCCCAGCGCGGCAATTTCCGCCCTGGGCGCCTCGATGTCTCCGAAGCCATTCATGATGATGTCGGCGCCCTGCGCGGCCAGCGAGCGGGCGATACCCAGGCCGATACCGCTGGTGGAACCTGTGACGAGGGCAGTCTTGCTTTTGAGCATTTGGGATCTCCGGATGATTTACGATGCGTTAAAACAGTGCCAGAACGGCAGAACAACAAGCAATTATCAAGCCGCATTTCATCATGTCTGACCCCAAGCTGAATTACGTACCTTGCCCCGACACTGCCGGGGGCCATCGCATGGCCTGGTGGCAATGGGGTGACCCTGCTGCCGCACATGTGGTGGTCTGCGTCCATGGCCTGTCACGGCAGGGGCGCGATTTCGATGTACTCGCGCAGGCCCTGGTGGCGCGCGCCGGCGGCGCGATCCGTATCGTTTGCCCGGACGTGGCCGGCCGCGGGCAGAGCGACTGGCTCAAGGACCCGATGCTCTACCAGGTGCCGCAGTATGCGGCTGACATGCTGGCACTGCTGGCGCACTTGCAGGCCGAGGCGCCGATTCAATCGCTGGACTGGGTCGGCACCAGCATGGGCGGATTGATCGGCATCGTCGTCGCCGGCCAGCCAGGCCTGCCGCTTCCCGTGCCTCTGCGGCGGTTGGTGCTCAATGATGTCGGGCCCGCGATCCAGTGGCAGGCGCTGGAGCGCATCGGCACCTACCTGGGCAATACCGGGCGGTTTGACAGTGTGCAGCAGGCGGCCGTCTCCACCAGCTTTGGTCCCCACACCCCGCAGGAATGGCTGGCTCTTTCGCAAGCCATGGTCAAGCCGGCGGAGGGGGGCGCATTCACGTTGCACTATGACCCTGCGATTGCCGTGCCGTTCCGCTCCATCACCGCGGCCGCGGCCACCGAGGGCGAGGCCATGCTCTGGCAGCTCTACGACGGTATCAGGGCGCAGGTGTTGCTTACACGGGGTGCGCAGTCCGACCTGCTCTCTGCGGAGACTGCGGCGGCCATGACACAGCGGGGCCCGAAGGCGCGCCTGGTGGAGTTTGAAGGCGTGGGGCATGCCCCTACATTTGTGTCGGGCGGGCAGGTGAGTACAGTGATGTCGTTCCTGCTCGATTGAACAGGCCCTGAACAAAGAGACCGATGAAAAGAGCAATGGCGCAGCCGCCGGCCACTACCGAAGCGGCCCCGGGCCTGCGCGACCTGATAGCCGTAACCACGCAAAGCCTGCCCGTGCAGGCCGATGCGCTGGCACGCGCGCGCGCATTTGCCGAACCCCTGATCGCCGGCGAGACGCTGGACACCGGGGAGAACACTCTCGCCCACGCCGACGCCGTGGCCGCGATCCTGCGCGCCATCGGCGGCTCGGAGGCCATGCAGGCCGCCAGCTACCTGGTCTATGCCTGCGACCACCTGAACAAGCCCCAGGAGATCATTGCCAAGGCCTTTGGCGAGAGCTATGCCGCACTGGCTGTGGAGACGACCAAGCTGGTGCGCGTGCAGCGCCAGGCAAGAACCGCAGATTCGGCGGCGCAGCTTGATGACCCCAAGGTGCAGACCGAGAATGTTCGCAAGATGCTGCTGGCCTTCTCGCGCGACCTGCGCGTGGTCATGCTGCGGCTGGCCTCGCGCCTGCACACGCTTCGCTGGTACGCGCAGTCGAAGACGCCGGTACCGCCCAGCCTGGCCCGCGAGTCGCTGCAGGTGTTTGCGCCGCTGGCCAACCGGCTGGGCATCTGGCAGCTCAAGTGGGAGATGGAAGACCTGGCCTTCCGTTTCATGGAGCCGGACACCTACAGGAAGGTGGCGAAGCTGCTGGATGAAAAGCGCGCGGAGCGCGAGGGCCACGTAGAGCAGCTGCGTGGGCGCCTTGAGTCCGAGCTCAGGGGCCAGGGCATTGCGGCAACCGTGCACGGGCGGCCCAAGCATATCTACAGCATCGTGCGCAAGATGCGCGGCAAGTCGCTGGACTTTGACCAGGTGTTTGACATTCGCGCCCTGCGCGTGGTGGTGCCAGAAATCAAGGACTGCTATGCGGCACTGAGCTGGGTTCATTCGCAGTTCTCGCCGATGACAGACGAGTTTGACGACTACATCGCCAAACCCAAGCCCAATGGTTACCAGTCGCTGCACACAGTGGTGCGCGACGGTACCGGCCGGCCCATCGAAATCCAGATCCGCACGCAGGCCATGCATGACCATGCCGAGCACGGCGTAGCAGCCCATTGGGCCTACAAGGAGGCAGGTGCCAAGGGCTATGCCGGCGTGACAGCGGCGGGGGAGTACGACGCCAAGATCGCCGTGCTGCGCCAGTTGCTGGCCTGGGAGCGGGACCTGTCGGGCGCAGTGAATGACAAGGGCCTGTTCGAGGACCGCATCTATGTCTTGACACCGGACGCAGCCATTGTGGAACTGCCTCAGGGTGCAACCGCCGTGGACTTTGCCTACAGCGTGCACACGAGCCTGGGCCACCGCTGCCGGGGTGCGAAGGTGGACGGGGTCATGGTCCCGCTGAACACGCCGCTGCAAAACGGCCAGACGGTGGAGGTCACGACCGTGAAGGAGGGCGGCCCTTCGCGCGACTGGCTCAATGTGGAGCTGGGCTTCCTGGCGAGTCACCGCGCCAGGGCCAAAGTGCGCGCCTGGTTCAATGCGCAGCTCATGCACGAGACCGTGGCCCGCGGCCGCGAGTCGGTGGAAAAGCTGTTGCAGCGCGAAGGCAGGACGTCCATGAAGCTGGAGGACCTGGCCTCGCAGCTGGGCTTCAAGTCGGCGGATGATCTGTTCGAGGTGGTGGGCAAGGACGAGTTTTCCCTGCGCAACATCGAGACCGTGCTCAAGCCGCCCGAACCGGCGACGCAGCCTGATGACTATGTGCTCGTCAGGAAGGCAAAGGACGCAGGCCAGACGCCCAAGGGCGGCGTGCTGGTGGTGGGCGTGGAGTCACTGCTCACGCAGCTGGCCAAGTGCTGCAAGCCGGCACCGCCCGACGAGATTCGCGGCTTTGTCACGCGCGGCAAAGGCGTCAGCATCCATCGGGTGGACTGCAGCAACTTCCGCGAACTGGCCGCGCGCAACGCCGAGCGGATGATCGATGTGGAGTGGGGCACCTCCAGGCAGGCAGACGCCGCCGTGTACCCGGTGGATGTATCGGTCGAGGCGGCCGACAGGCAGGGTTTGCTGCGCGATATCTCGGAAGTATTTGCCAAGGAGAAGATGAACGTCATCGGCGTGCAGACCCAGTCCGTCAAGGGAACGGCATGGATGACGTTCACTGTGGAAGTGTCTGACTCCGCGCGGTTGTCCAAGGTGCTGGGCATCGTAGGCGGTGTGGGTGGCGTGCGCTCGGCGCGAAGGCGTTGAGCCGGCCCGGCAGGTTTTCCGTGGAAGCATTGGCACGAAGCCGTCCGGATCGCTGACCCGGACGGCTTCGTTTTCGTTGCGAGTGCGGCGCGTCAGGACGCAACCAGCCGCCCCGCCCGGATCTCGCTGTCCGCCGTGGGGGCCTCGTCGTAGGCCGCGTCGCGCGGCGGCATTGCCAGGGAGACCACGGTTGCACCTCCAGGGCCTGCGACCAGGTCAACCGCCTCGCCCGGCGCATGGAAGATGTGCTCCCATCGCTCCAGCATGTCGCCGCCAGACGCGGCGTTTCCGCCGAGCACGAACACGAAGCAGCCTTCGCTGCCCCTGATGTCCCTGACCTTGTATGGCGAGCCGGCCGGCAACACGCTGACCCACGCAGCCATGCCGCGGTCGGGCGGGAATATATCCTGGTCCGGCGCATCGCTGCCGCCCGGCACGTCCTGCACATCAATGAGTCCGGACGTTGCGTGTCGCTTCGGGCCGCGCGGCATCGTTGCGCGCGCCTGCGCGATCGGGGTGAGGCCCGTGTCGTAGCGCGCGCGGATCGTGAAGTACTTGAGGCCCCCGGCATGGGCGTTCAACGGGCCGTAGCCCGTGTAGGCGCCCGCGTAGTGAATGCAGTAGGGCCCGATCGCGTGCGGCCCGATGTTGCCGTCGCCTTCCACAAACAGCTGGAACTGGTTCTCGCGGTGGAAGTGCGGCTCGACAATGCTGTGAGGGGGCTGCTCCGCCAGGAAGACGGTCGGGGACACGCCGGTCGTTCCGGGCGATGACATCCATTCGCCCTTGAAAAACCCGGCTTCCTTCGTCACCGGCCTGCGCCTGAGTGCGCCCAGGGCCCGGCGTCCGGTATGCATCATCGCGTCATTTCTCCTGGAGTTTCAGCTCGCGCACGGCGTCCCGATACACCACGGCCTGCGCCTTTGTGTACTCTCCGAGCTGCTGCGAGTTCATCGGCATGGGTTCGAGTCCGAGCTGTTGCATCTTTGCCTGCACCTCGGGCCGTCCCACAGCGGCGGTGAAGGCCTTGCCCAGCTTGTCCACCACATCCTTTGGCATGCCGGCGGGCCCGAATACCGCCACCCATCCACCGCCGAAGGCAAGATCCTTCTGTCCGGCCTCGCTCATCGTGGGAATGTCGGGGAACACCTTGCTGCGCCTGGACAGCGTGGTGGCCAGCACCTTGAGGCTGCCGGTCTTCACATGCGGCATGGGCACCGTCGTCGCAAAGCTGGACTGCACCTGGCCGGATACCAGGTCCAGCACGGCCGCAGGTTCACCACGGTATTGCACCTGCACGGCATCGATGCCGGCGTCCCGATTGAGGTAGGCCATTGACATGATGCTCTGGTTGTTGCCTGTGGCATAGCTGATCTTGCCGGGGTTCGCCTTTGCATAGGCCACATACTCGGCCAGGGTGTTCACCGGCAGTTTCGCGTTCACATACAGGAAGAACGAGAACTCGCTCACGCCTGCAATCGGGGTGAAGTCCTTGACCGGGTCGTAAGGCGGCGTCTTGCGCAGTGCCGGCACGAACAGCAGGCCGCCCGCGCCGCCCAGGAGGATCCGGTAGCCGTCGGGAGGCGCCTTGGCCACGTCCGACGTACCCAGTTGTGCATCGGCACCCGGCTTGTTCTCGACAACTATGTTCTGCCCAAGCTCTTTGGCGGCGGCCTCGGCCACCGCGCGTGCGACGGCATCTGCGCCGCCGCCAGCCTGGAAGGGCACGACCAGTGTGACCGGCTTGCTGGGGAAGCCCGGCTGCGCGAGGGCGGGCAGGTGCGCGGTCAGCGCGAATGAGGCCACGGCGGCGAGCAGTGTGGCGTTGAGGCGTCTGTTCATGGGGATCTCCTGTAATGACTCGGGTTGATGTCCGGCTATCTGGTTCGCAATTTCCCTGTGGGTATCACGCCCGCGCGCCGGCGCTGGCGTGACACCGGCCTGGTCAGTCGGTGACCATGTCCAGTTCCACGGCGGTACGGCGATACAGGTCGCGCTGGTAGACCATGAATTTGTAGAAGTCTTCCGCAGGATCCTGGGGTGTGTAGATGAGGCCCGCTTCGAACATCCTCGTCTGCGTTTGCGGGTTGTTG
>CAZFKW010000153.1:0-1858 GCA_964519795.1 uncultured Ramlibacter sp.
GGACGAGCTGGCCATGATCCTGCTGACGGTGCCCATCGTCTTCCCGGCCATGATGCAGCTGGGCTTTGACCCGATCTGGTTCGGCGTGATCATCGTCATGGCCGTGACCTTCGGCATGATCTGCCCGCCGGTGGGCATGAATGTGTTCGTCATCAACTCGATAGCGCGCGACGTGCCACTGACGCACATCTACCGCGGCACGATGCCGTTCATCGCTGTGGACCTGGTGCGGCTGGTGATCCTGTGTGCGTTCCCGGCGATATCGTTGTGGTTGCCGGGGTTTGTGAAGTAGCGAGGATCCGGATTCCCATTCGCTATTCGCGAATAGCGAATGGGACGCGTAATTGCACCGCTATCCAGGGCAGGCAGATTTCATGCAGCATCCCGCCAGTCCGTCATCAGCGTACCAATGAACGCCTCGCTTGCCGGGGGAAGCGAGCGGCCGGTCTTTTGGACAACGCCGATCCAGCGGGTCAGGGTGTAGTCGTGGATCGGTTTGATGACAACGCCGGTGTGCATGGGCACGTCGCGGGCGGAAACCGGCAAAACCGTCAGCCCTTGTCCGAAGCGCACCATCGCCAGTGCGCTGGCCAGCGCCACGACTTCGCAGCTGCACACGGGCTTGCAGCCAGCCTGGGCAAACGCCGCATCCACCAGCCGCCGTGCGCTGGTCTCCCTGTCCATCAGGATGAGCGGGTATTCTGCGATCTGCGCCAGCGTCAGCCTGCGGACTTTTTCCAGAGGATGGCCCGGCGGCAACACCGCCTGCAGGCGCGCCTGCAGCAGTGGCGTGAAGTCCAGTTGTGGTTCTGTGGACGGCATGTCTGCCACGCCGAAGTCCACTTCGCCGTTGCGAACCATGTCCAGGGTGCGGTTGCCGGACGCGTCCTTGACTGCAAAGCTGATCTTCGGGTGCCCATGCTGGAAGCGCGCAATGGCCTGGGGGAGCACGGTGCTTGCAAATGACTGAAGGCAGGCGAGCCGCACAATGCCCCGGTGGCCGAGCGCGATGTCCCGAGTCTCCGCGACAACCGCATCGAACTCGTCCTGCAGCCTTTCGAACTTGAGCGCCAGCTCCCGGCCCGCGCGCGTGATCTCCACCGTGCGGGTGTTGCGGTCGAACAGCTGCAGGCCAACATGCTCCTCCAGCTGCCGGATCTGCACCGTGAGCGCGGGCTGCGAGACATGCAGTTCATGCGCCGCGCGCGTGAAGCTCGAATGTCGTGCCACTGCAAGGAAAGCCCGCACCTGCCGGAGGTTGGTATTCATCCAATAAGCTTATTACAGTTATCTGAATTATTCAATTGTTGAAAATATTCAAGGCGACAAGAATAGGTTTCGTTCAGGAGACAAGCCTATGGCCACAGTGCCGACAGCCGCCGCTCATGCCCATGAGCCCGGCAACAACCACATGCTGGAGCGCATGCGTGCCGGCGCCACCGCCTGGGGTGTTGGCCTGCGCCAGGCGCGCACGGTGGATACCGGCCGCGCCATGAAAACCGCCGGCTGCGACTGGCTCTTCATTGACACTGAACACAACGCCATGCACCTGGATGTGGCCTCGCAGATCTGCGTGGCCGGTCAGGATGCGGGCGTCACGCCGGTGGTGCGTGTACCCGGCGGCGACTACACGCTGGCCAACCGCATGCTGGACAACGGCGCCATGGCCATCGTCATGCCGCATGTGGACGATGCCGCACAGGCTGCGGAGTTTGCGGGCGCCTGCCGCTACCCGCCGCTGGGCAGGCGCTCCATCACCCCCGGGCTGCCGCAGATCAACTTCCAGGCGATGCCCTTGCCGGCCGCTGTGGCGCTGATCGAGCCGCGCATCCTGCTGTTTCCCATGGTCGAGACGCGC
>CAZFKW010000153.1:1868-9121 GCA_964519795.1 uncultured Ramlibacter sp.
CCGGGTCTGGACGGCATCCTGCTCGGCATGAGCGACCTGTCCATGGAGTTGGGCGTTCCCGGCGACGTCACGCATCCATCACTCAAGGCTGTCGTGGCCGAAACGCTCGCCGCCTGCACGGCGGAGGGCAAGTGGATCGGCATCGGCGGCGTGGGCGACCCGGCGGTGCTGCGCGACTATGCGGCGATGGGCATGAACTTCGTGCTTGTCGGCAACGACCTCGGCCTGTTGATGGGCGCCGTCAGTGCGCGCATTGCCGCACTCCAGGCGGCAGGCTGACCCTCAGACCTGCACATCACACCCGCACATTTGAACCGCACTCCTACCTTCAAGGCACCATGAAAATCACACGCATTGAAACCACGGTGGTCGAGCTGACCTTGCCCAGGCCCGCCATGAACTCGGCGCGCGTTCCCATCAAGACCGCCGGCTGCGTGCTGGTGCAGCTGCGTACCGAAGGCGGCGAGACCGGCGAGGGCTTTGTCTACACCATGCGCGGCAGGCACATGGCACCGCTCAAGGCCATGATCGATTCATTGGGCGAGCTGCTCGTCGGCGAGGACTGCTCCGCGCCGGAGGCGCTGTGGGAAAAGCTCTGGAAGGAGATCTATTTCTTCGGCTTCACCGGCGTGGCCGTCATGGCCATCTCGGCACTGGATACTGCCGTGTGGGACGCGCATGCGAGGAACCTGGGGCAGCCGCTGGGCGCGCTGTGGGGCCGCCATTCGGCGAAGCTCCCCGCCTATGCAAGCCAGGGCCTGTGGGCCGACCTCGGCCCTGACGCGTTGGCCCGCGAAGCCGAAGGCTATGTGAAGGCCGGCTGGCGTGCGATGAAGATGCGCACCGGTCGCCCGGACATTGCGGAAGATGTGCGCTGCGTGCGCGCGGTGCGTGAGGCCATCGGCGAGGGTGTTCCGCTGATGACGGACAACAGCCGCTCGCTCACGCTGCCCCATGCCATTCGCCTCGGCCGCGAGCTTGTGCAGTTCAACCTGACCTGGTTCGAGGAGCCTCTGCCGGCGCACGACCTGTCCGGCATCGCGCAGGTGGCGGCCGCGCTGGACACCCCAATTGCCATCGGCGAGAACGACTACACCCGCTACGGCTTCCGCCGACTGCTGGAAACAAAGGCCGCTGATGTCTGGATGATGGACCTGGCCCGCGTGGGCGGCCTGTCGGAGATGCGCAAGGTGGCGGCGCTGGCGCGCGCGCACGACATTCCGGTGTCCAACCACATCTTCACCGAGCACAGCCTGGCGGCCTGCGGCACTTTCTCCAACCTCAACTTCGTCGAATACATCGACTGGTTCGGCGAACTGTTCACCGAGCCGGTGGAACTGGTGGACGGTTGCCTGCTCGTGCCTGACAGGCCCGGTCACGGCTTTACCTTCAACCAGAGTGTCATTGACAGGCGCAGGATCGGCTGAAAGCCATGGCAAGCCTTGTCGCCCACAACATTGCCGACCTCCGGCTGGCCGCGAAGGCCCGGCTGCCGCGCGGCCTGTTCGACTATGTGGACCGGGGCACGGAAGAGGAAGTTTCCCTGCGCGGCAACCGCGAGGCCTTCGACCGCGTGCAGTTCGTGCCGCGCCCGCTGGTCGACGTGGCCGTCCGTGAGCAGGCTACCGAGCTGTTCGGCAGCAGGCTGGCCATGCCGCTGGCCATAGCGCCCACCGGCATGGCGGGCATGCTGTGGCACCAGGGCGAGATCGCAATTGCCCGCGCAGCGAAGGCGGCCGGCATCCCGTTCACGCTGTCGACTTACTCGATCACCTCGATTGAAGAGGTTGCAGAGGTTGGCGGTAACCTGTGGTTCCAGCTGTACCTGTGGCCCAGCATGGAGATGTCGCACGAGCTCGTCAAGCGGGCGCAGAAAGCCGGCTACAAGGCGCTGGTAGTCACGGTGGACAGCGTGGTGAATGGCAACCGCGAACACAACCGGCGCAACGGCTTTTCAGTGCCGATGCGGCTGACCCCGCGCAACGTGTGGGACGGCGCGCTGCACCCGCGATGGACCCTCGGCGTGATGGGCCGCTATGTGATGACGAGCGGCATCCCCGAGTTCGCCAACTTCCCCATTGATGTGCGCTCCAACCTGCGCGGGCGCACCGGCGGAAATGCACCGGCCACGCTGCCCAAGAACGAGTCGCAGAGCTGGGCCGACATCCGCCGGCTGCGCGAGCTGTGGCAGGGGCCGCTCATCGTCAAGGGCATCCTGCACGCGCAGGATGCGGTGAACGCCATCGACTGCGGCGCCGACGGTATCGTGGTGTCCAACCACGGCGGCCGCGCGCTGGACGGCGCGGTCGCGCCGCTGCAGGCGCTGCCAGCCATTGCCGCAGCGGTGCGGGGCCGTGCGCGCATCCTGCTGGACGGCGCGGTGATCCGCGGCTCCGACGTAGTCAAGGCCATTGCGCTGGGCGCGCATGCCGTCATGGCCGGCCGTGCGCCGCTGTGGGGCGTGGCGGCCGGCGGCGAAGCCGGCGTGGCGCTGGCGCTTGGCACATACCGCAGCGAAATCGACCGCGTGATGGCCTATCTGGGCTGCCGCAGCATTGCCGACATCAACAGGGATCTTCTGTACCCGGGTTCGTGCCCCGAAGGCACGGGCGCAACTTCCAACTTCTGAAGGAGACAGTCATGAGCAAGCACACCTATCCCGTCATCAAGGCCGGCACGAAGGCAGGGGCCGGCCGCCGCAGGATTCTCGGCGCCGCGCTGGCCGCAGGCTTTGCAGGCGCAGGCCTGCCCGCCTGGGGGCAATCAGGCGAATACCCGACCAAGGCCGTCACGATCGTGATTCCTTACCCGCCAGGAGGCCTGGGCGACGCGGCCTGCCGCCGCATGGCCCAGCGCCTGTCGGACATCTGGAAGGTGCCGGTGCCGGTGGAGAACAAGCCCGGGGCGGCAGGCCTGCTGGGTGCGGGGCTGGTGGCCAAGGCGCCCGCCGACGGATACACCCTGATGTACACCATTCCCGAGACTCTTTCCATTACCAAGGCAGCGCGGCAGAACCCGGGCTTTGACCCGGTGGGCGACTTCCAGCCGATCTCGCTGAGCGTGCTCAGCAGTGTGGTGCTCACGGTGCCGGCGGACTCGCCGCACAAGACCTTCAAGGACTTCATCGACTATGCGAAGAGAAACCCCGGCAAGCTCAACTTTGGCATCCAGGGCACGGGCAGCGGCTTCCACCTGGCGCTGGAGGCGCTGAAAGCGGCCGCAGGTGTGGACATCACCGCCGTACCTTACAAGGGCGCTGCGCCCACCATGGCCGACCTCCTGGGCGGTCGGCTTGACGCGATGATGGTGTCCACCTCGGTCACCATGCCGCATGTGCAGGCCGGCAAGCTGCGCAACATTGCCGTGGCCAGCAAGGACCGCATCCCGCAGGCACCGGGTGTGCCGACCATCGGCGAGACTTATCCCGGCTATGACTTTCCGGTGGGGCTGGCCGTGTTTGTCCGTAGCGGCACGCCCAAACCCATCGTGGACAAGCTGACGGTGGACATCCGCCGTGTCATGAACGAACCAGCCATGGTGGAGTGGCTTGCCACTGTCGCCAGCGTCACATCGAACATCACGCCCGACGAATTCAAGGCGCGCATTGCCAAAGAAGTACCGGCCTACCAGCAGCTGATGGACAAGGCAGGTATCAAGCTGGAATAAGGTGGGGCTGGCACACTCGAAGGCATGCCGAATACGCAACAACAGCTGCAGCAACAGGTATTCCTCCCCCGCGACCCTGTGCTGGGCCAGGTGCTTGACGGACTGGCCCAGGACCTGGCGGCGCTGGGTGTGAAGGTCGTGCGCGGCCCGGAATCCCGCCCGGGCGAAAAACTCAGCTACCCGCCGGCCGACTGGCCGCGCTGGTTTGGCGCGACGGATGTGGCGGTCTTCACCTCCCGCAGCATTGCCTCGGCTGAGCTGATGCGGGCGGCGCCCAGGCTGCGCGGGATCGTCAATGTGGCGATCGGCCTTGAAACCGTGGACCTGAAGGCAGCGGATGAACTGGGCATCATCGTCGGCCACGGCGCGGTGCCGGAGAATTACCTGGGCATGGCTGAAGCAGCCGTGATGCTCATGCTCAACCTGCGCTACCAGCTGCGTGCCACCGAGCAGGTGCTGCGCGGCCAGCGCCCCCGGCCAGCCGCCCGGCCGGATGCGCAACACGCCCGGATGCTGAGGGGCTGCACCGTAGGCATGCTGGGCTTTGGCCGCATTGCTGGTGCCGTGGCCGAGCGCGTGCGGCCATTCGGCGTGAACATGATCGCGCATTCACCCACGACCCGCGCAGAGCGCTTCCCAGCCGATGTGGCGCGGGTGGACTTTGACACGCTGATGCGCGGGAGCGACATCGTCTGCGTGTTTGCCGAGTCCAACCCGGGCACGCGGGGCATGGTGGGCGAGCGTGCGCTGTCGCTGATGAAGCCGACGGCATACCTGCTGAACGTGGCGCGCGGCGACCTGCTGGACGAGGCCGCCGTCGAGCGTGCTTTGCGCGAGCGCCGTATCGCTGGCGCGGCACTGGACGTATCGGTGGTGGAGCCGCTGCCCATGGACAGCCCGCTGCGCACGCTGGACAACACCATCCTCACGCCCCACCTGGTGGGCCATACGCGGGAGTTGTATGAGGCGTTGGCGCCTGCAGCGATTGAAAACATCATGCGCATCCTGCGCGGGGAGTTGCCGCTGTATTGCAAGAATCCGCAGGTGGAACAGAGGTGGCGGGACCGGATGCTTCAACTAGAGTGATGCTGGGTGCCGGAGCGCCTGCGTTGCACGCCCGCTGACGATGGCAATGCTCAGGTGGTCTTCAACAATTCCGAATAACGGCTCTCCAGGTGTCGCTGCAACTGCAGCCGCAGTGCCACAGCCTCCGCGATGCATTCCTCAGCGGTTGCTCTGGGGATCGGATGGCCGGTGTAGTCATTTGCATTGCGCATGCGGCGCAGCGCATCCAGAACGACCCATACCTCGTTCTTGACGCCGAGGGTGAGCGGCAGCGACTGGATCATCGTCTGGTGGTGGCCGGGCTCGTTGTTCGCGGGCCGGAAGCCAGCTGCCAGCATCGCGACAAGGGCGGATTGCATGACCGCCTTGTAAGCTGCGTCGAAGCGAGTCTCACTGCTGATGGACTGGGACTTTGAGTCCTTCAGGTTTCTGTCAATGGCAACCAGCAGCCGCTGAATTTCAGCGGCGTCCGGAGCGTGTTCCTTGAGCTTGCCGATGCGCAGCAAGTTTTGCAATGTCATCCTCTTGTCCTTTCAGCCAGATCTTTGGTCCCTGCATGACACTCCTGGCGAAGCCGTCACCACTGGCCAGCATCCTGGAAAACTCGGTTGTCGTCATGACGGTGGGGTTCACGTCGCGACGCAGTACTTCCTGCGCTGCTGACAATGCGTTGGCCAGATCGGCAAAGCCTGCTTTTCCCAGCACCATCAAGTCCACATCGCTTGCAGCACGCTCATTGCCTGCGGCGACCGATCCATACACGAAAGCCAATTCCACCTTGTCATCCAGTGAAGCCAACGCGTCTTTCAGTACATCGGCCAGGCCCGATGTCTTGCGAAGGATGGAGGCCAACTCCCCGAAAACCGGACTGGATCGATTGGCCCGGTAGTGCACCTGTCTTCCGATCTCCTCGCGTTCCAGAAGGCCAAGCTCAGACAGCATCCTCAACTCCCGGTGCAAGGAGCCAGCGGAGGTGCCTGTGACCCGTGCCAACTCACGAACGTGCAACGACGATTCGGGATGCAGAAACAGCGCGCCGAGCACTGCGGAGCGGGACTGGCCAAGCAGATGGGTTGCGAGCGACATGTACCGGATTATGCTTCAAATGAAGCAAAATTGAGAACAAACTTAATCCGGGCAAACCGAACCGGCTACCGAGGCAACGGCAACGCCGTCTTGTACCGCACCTGCTTCAATGCAAAGCTCGACCTGATCTTCTCGATCCCCGGAATCGGCGTGAGCTGCTCCAGGATGAACTTCTCCAGTGCCGCCATGTCGGCCACGGCAATGCGGATGAGGTAGTCGCTGTCGCCCGTCATCAGGTAGCACTCCATCACCTCGTCATGCTCGGCGATGCGCCGTTCGAATTCGGCGAGCGATTCCTTGTTCTGTGATTTGAGGCTGATCGAGATGAAGACGTTGAGGCCCAGACCCAGTGCCGCCGCATTCGCCAGCGCCACGTAGCGACTGATGACGCCCGCCGTCTCCAGCGCCTTGACGCGAGCCAGGCAGGGGGAGGGCGACAGGTGCACCCGGCGCGCCAGTTCCACGTTGGACAGGGAGCCGTCGGCCTGCAGCTCGGCCAAAATGCGGAGGTCGAGGGTGTCAAGCTTCACATAAATCCTCATACTTGCGATACTGCAGCATTTTATGCTGCATGATGCGTCTTTGACAATTCATTGAAGATGCTCATTTTGCGCGCCCCTGCGTAAAGTGCCGTAGCATGAATGCCCCGAACACTCTCCGCCAATTGCTGCCCGCACTTACTTTCCCCGCAGGGGCCGGACCGTGCGCGGCAGATGCTGGACGAGCTGGCCCGGCTTGCGCGCAGCCAGCGCATCGGCTGGACGCCGGAGTTATCCACGCCTTACGTCAACACCATTGCCGTTGACGAGCAGCCGGTTTTTCCGGGCGACCTCGCAGTCGAGGAGCGGCTGGCTTCGCTGATGCGCTGGAATGCGCTGGCCATGGTGGTGCGCGCCAACCAGGCCTATGGCGAACTCGGCGGGCACATTGCCAGCTATGCGAGCGCCGCGGATCTGTTCGAGACCGGGTTCAATCATTTCTTCCATGCGCGGAACGAAAATCACAAGGGCGACCTTGTTTTCTTCCAGCCGCACAGTGCGCCCGGCGTCTATGCGCGCGCCTTCCTCGAAGGCCGGCTGACCGAGCAGGACCTGACCTTCTACCGCCAGGAACTCACCGCACCCGCGCAGGGCGCGCAGGGCCTCAGCAGTTACCCGCACCCCTACCTGATGCCCGACTTCTGGCAGTTCCCGACAGGCTCCATGGGCATAGGCCCCATCAGCTCGATCTTCCATGCGCGCTTCATGCGTTACCTGACGCATCGCCAGTTGCTCGATTGCAATGAGCGTAAGGTCTGGGGGGTGTTCGGCGACGGCGAGATGGACGAGCCCGAGTCCATGAGCGCGCTGACCCTTGCGGCACGCGAGGGTCTGGACAACCTCGTCTGGGTGGTCAACTGCAACCTGCAGCGCCTGGACGGCCCGGTGCGCGGCAAC
>CAZFKW010000154.1:0-8874 GCA_964519795.1 uncultured Ramlibacter sp.
CGCTGATCGAGAACATCCAGCGCGAAGACCTGAACCCGCTGGAGGAGGCTCAAGGTCTGCAAAGGCTGATCAAGGAGTTTGGGCTTACTCACGAACAATCCGCACAGGCTGTTGGCCGCTCCCGCAGCGCCGCGTCCAACCTGTTGCGGTTGCTGAACCTGGCCGAGCCGGTGCAGTCGATGCTGATGGCGGGTGACATCGACATGGGCCACGCGCGCGCGCTGCTGGCGCTGGACCGGGCCACGCAGATCACGGCGGCCAACCAGATTGCCGCCAAAAAAATGTCGGTTCGCGAGACTGAAAGCCTGGTCAAGAAACTGAGCGCCGAGTTCAACCTGGTGTCGGCCAAGCCCAAGAAGGAAAAGTCGCGCGACCTCAAGCGGGTGGAGGAGGAGCTGTCGGACCTGCTCACCGCCGAGGTGGAGGTGCGCATCAAGAAGCGCACCAAGCGCCATGGCCGGGTGGAAGAGATGGGCGAGCTGGCCATCCAGTTCGGATCGCTGGACGAGCTCAACGGGCTGATCGAGCGGCTCCGCGGCGACGTGAAATAAGTCACAGGCGGCCAGACGTTACGTTGGCCCCCCTCAATCGCGGGAGTGACGCAGGGCAGGGCGGCGCCTATTGTTACGGCCTGTAAGGACAGCCGAACAATGCGATACCTATTGCCCATGCGATACACCTGCCTCAGCGCCGTGGCCGCCGCCTGCCTGTGCAGCGCCGCGTCGGCGCAGACCATCGAGCGTGTGCGCCTGACCGACAACGACCTCAACTGCACCCAGATCTATGCCGAGGTGCAGCAGATGGACACCATGATCAAGCTGGCGGGCTCCATGCCCGCCACAACTGCGCAGGCTCCGGCACAGCCTGCATACCCTGCCTATCCGGCCGCCCAGCAAGCTGTGCCCACCCAACAGCTGTCAGCCGTGCAGCAGGCCGTGCTGAACCACCCCAGCAATGCCAATCTGACGCCCGAGCAGCGTGCCACGCTGATCGCCCAGACCGGTATGGCCGAGTCCCGCGGCAACGCCGCCGTCGGCTCGCTCTATGGTGGCGCCATTCCCCAGAACAACTATGCCTTCCAGGGCGCCGTGATTGCAGACCCCCGCGTCCAGGCGTCCATTGCGCGGGCCCGCGCCGCCGGCATGTCCGAGGCGCAGATCGCGGCGACGCTGGGCGTCGGCATGCAACAGGCGGGTCTGCCCCAGATCCCGGGCGGCGTACCGCCGGTCTCGGCCGGGCAGGCCTATGCGCAGGCGGGCGGCCTGGCGGCCATGCTGAACTCCGGCATGGCCGGACAGGGCGGCGCCGGTGCGGCTGCGGGCTTCGCGGGTCTCTTCGGCGCCATTGCAGCCGGCGCGACGAAATCTGCACCGCCTCCGGCACCGGCACCTATGGCCGCGCCCGTCATGCCCGTGGCCCAGGCGGCACCGCAGGCGGGCAACATCGGCCGCCAGGCGCAGGCGCGCAAGGAACACCTGACTTCCATGTTCCTGTCCAAGGGCTGCAAGCTGGCTGATGTCCAGAAGTAAGCCCTGAATCTTCAACCCGAATTCCGCAATACACCGAATCCAAAGGACTCTCCATGAAAATCACCGCACTCTGCGCTGCCGTACTCTCGCTTGCCGCCGCCGCCGCCGGCGTCCAGGCCCAGGGCATTGAGCGCGTCAAGATGACCGACAACGACCTGACCTGCAAACAGATCTTTGTCGAAATCGGCGAGATGGACGCTGTCATTGCCCGGGCCAACCAGCCAGTGGCTGTGCCGGCCCAGCAGATGGCCGCCGCGCCACCCGCAGACAGCGGGCAGGCTGCAGCCATCGGCGCCGGCGTCGCAGGGGCTGTCGCGCAGACGGCCATTGCCAATGCCGCTGTCCGCAGTGGTGGCTTCGGCGGGTTTGGAGGCTTTGGCGGTGGGCTCGGCGGCATGTTCGGCGGCATCGCGCAACAGGCCATGGCCTCGCAGCAGCAGCAGCAAGCCCAGCAGCAGGCCGCAGCCCAGGCAGCGGCGCAGGCCGCGGCCCAGCAGGCGCAGATGCAGAGCCAGCAGAACGCCATGCTCGGCCAGCAGGCACAGGGCCGCAAGGAGCACTTGACGGGCATGTTCCTGTCCAAGGGCTGCAAGATGAGCGACGTACAGTAAAAAGATAGACGCCCCCGAAGCGGCCTGTCGTGCCCCGCGCTGGCGCCAGAGGCGGCCCTTCGAGGCCGTCCAGTCCTGCGCAAGCAGGCTTGGAGCTGCGGCCTCTCGATCCCCCACTGGGGGGCAAACCAGCAGCCCGGCCTGAGCCTGTCGAAGGGCGGTTCTGCGGTTTCCGGAATCAGGCCCCTTAAACCGGGGAGTGTTACAAAGCGGCCTGACCTGTAAGCTCCGTGAATGCTTTCCCTCAACGGACTGTTTGATCGCGCCCTGATCGTCGAAGACCTCGACGAGCCGCGCGAATGGCTGGCCGAACTCCTCCCCCAGGCGCTGCCCAGCGTGCAGCGTGTTGACACCGTTGCGACGCTGGCGCAGGCGCGCGAGCGGATGCGCGAACATGCCTACGGCCTGGCGCTGGTGGACTGGGGGCTGCCCGACGGCACCAGCGAGAGCCTGATTGCCGAACTGGTTGCGGCGCGGCCGGGCGCGGTGGTCATCGTCGCCACCATCCATGACGACGACACCCATGTGTTCCCGGCATTGCGTGCCGGTGCGCAGGGCTACATCCTCAAGTCTCAACCGGGCGTGGTGGTCATCTCGCAGCTACGCCGCATCGAGATGGGCGAGCCGGCCCTGTCACCCTCCATCGCACTGCGGGTGCTGCGCCACTTTCATGCCGTGCCGCCATCGCCGCTGGCCATCAGCGTCACGCGCGGCACGGGGCTCGACGGCGAGCCGCCCAAGCAGCTCACTGACCGCGAAATCGACGTCCTGCGCCTGATCGCCAAGGGCTACAAGGCACCCGAGGTCGCGCCACTGCTGGGCATCACGCCTCATACGGTGAGCAGCTATGTGCGCGACATCTACCGCAAGCTGGGTATATCGTCGCGCGCCGAGGCGGCCATGGAGGCGGCCAAGCGCGGGCTGGTGGCCTGACAGGTGCCTGTCATTGCGGACTTGATCCGCAACCCATCGAGGCGTTGACGGATTGTTGTTACTGGCCGGCATGGATCCCGGGTCAAGCCCGGGATGACAACTCGAAGAGCCGATCAGTCTGGAAGCGGGACGACCAGCTTCACACAGCTACCGGCAAGCGGAGCAACGCGGTTACAGATATCCAGTTTCGCCCCGATCTCCTTCGCGCGGTAGTGCATGTTCTTCAAGCCCCGGGCGCCAGGCCGCACAGCCGCATCCGGCAGGCCGACACCGTCATCGGTGACTTCGATGTGCAGCTGCCCGTTCCTGACGCAGGCATCCAGCGTCATGCGCTGCGCCTGTGAATGTTTCACGATGTTGGTGGCGGCCTCCTGCAGGATGCGCATGACCTGCAGCGCCACTTCGCTGGACAGCTGGATGCGGTCGAGCGCGTCGTCTATGTGCCACTCCAGCTGTACACCGGCCGCCGCCAGCCGCGCGTCCCAGCGGTTGCGCCAGGTGGCCAGCGCACCGGGCAGGTAGTGGCCCATGTCCGTGCTGTCCATCAGCATGCGCAGCTCGTCCAGGCCATCCTGCAGCGACTGCGCCACCTGCTGGGGCGTGAGTGCGCCGCGCTCCACGCCGCGCAGCGCGGTCATGAGCTGCGCGCCCATGCCGTCATGCATGTCGCGCAGCAGGCGCTCGCGCTCCTGCGCACGCGCCGCCTCCTGCTCACTGCTGCGCAGCTGCTGGTAGCTCAGTTCGAGGGCCGATGATTTTTGCGCGATCCGCAGTTCCAGTTCTTCGTTGCTTCGCTCGGCCCGGTTCAGCGTCATCACCACGTATTCACCGGACATCAGCGCAAAGCCGACCAGCACCACGACAAAGCCCCAGAACACAAAGGCATCAGAGGTGGGCGGCAGCACCCCTGCGACCACCATCAGGTCGTGCGCAACCGCCGTCAGAAGTGTCAGCAGGCAGAAGGTGAACGCCGAGAAATGCCGCAGCGGCATCGCCTGGCGCCGCTGCCAGATCTGCAACCCGAGCCAGCAGATGATGCCGGTCCCTGCGGCCTGGGCCAGGCTGCGAGCCGCCACCGCGCCCTGACCGGCGAGTTCCGCAAGCGGAAAGGCCAGCAGTGACAGCAAGGCCGCGGCCAGCATCACCTGCACATGACGGCGGCTGACGGGCCGGATGAGGCGCAGCACCGCTGCCACAATGGCGACGGCCGCCAGCAGGGCATTGACTGCGTTGAGCTGCTCGAACAGCAGCGGGTTGCCGGGGACGGTGTTGTCAAAATAGATGAGGCCGCGCACGCCCCAGAGTCCGCAGGCGATCGCCAGCCACAGCAGGCTCAGGTCGCGCCAGCGCGGCAGCCACAGCAGCAGCGCCATGAGGCCGATCACCAGCACTACGCCGGACGCAGCGTCCGCATGGCCCACAACCGAACGCACGGCATCGGTGTGCAACGGCAGCAGCAGGTTGGTCGGCCCCACGGCCAGCTGGACGACGCCCGCTGACAGGTAGGGAACGGTCTGAAGTTCGATGCGCAGCGTGCGCGCACCGGGGGGTAGCGCGAACAATGCCGGAATCCGGCCGTTGTACACGCCGTCAGTGTCCGACGGCTGAACCCGCCCCTGCACATTGCTCCTTGCCAGGTCGCTCGCGCTGAGCAGGGTGAGGGGCATGCCCTGCGTTTCAATCCGGTAGGGCGCCCCTGCGCGAAAAACCCACAGCGCCGCAGCGGGCGACCCGGCGCAATCGCCCACATCAATTTCATAGCTGATGCGCAGGCGTTCGTTGCGCAGTGCCAGTGACAGGCGGTCGGGCACGGCGACGGATTCAGAAATGGGCGGCGCGGCGTCCTCTGAACTTCCGGCGACAGGCACAACCATGCGTTGCACATGGGAGAGCATCTGTATCCCGGAACATCGGTCTGCAGCCTGCGCTGCGCCGCAGGCCAGCCCTGCGGCCGCGAGCACCAGTGTGCAAGCCCCCCGCAACCAGCAGCGCCAGCGCACAGCCTACAGCGAGAAAATCTTGCCCGGGTTCATGATGTTCTTCGGGTCAAGCGCACGTTTGATGGTGCGCATCATCTCAACTGCGCCCACGCCCGCCTCGGTGACAAGGAAACCCATCTTGTGCAGGCCGACGCCGTGCTCGCCGGTGCAGGTGCCCTCCAGCGCCAGCGCGCGGGCCACGAGCTGGTTGTTCAGCTTCTCGGCCGTCTCGCGTTCCCCGGGGATGTTGGGGTCGATCAGGTAGCCGAAGTGGAAGTTGCCGTCACCCACATGGCCGACCAGGAAGTACGGGAGGCCGGACGCATCCGTCTCGGCCACCGAATCGAGCAGGCAGTCGGCCAGGCGGCTGATCGGCACGCAGGTGTCGGTGCTGATGGCGCGGCAGCCCGGCCGGCTCTGGATGGCGGCAAAGTAGGCGTTGTGCCGCGCCGTCCACAGGCGCGTGCGTTCTTCGGGCGTCACGGCCCATTCAAAGGCATTGCCGCCAAAGTCGCTGGCGATCTCCTGCACGGTCTCTGCCTGCTCCTTCACGCCGGCGGGCGAGCCGTGGAACTCCATGAGCAGCATGGGCTCCTCGCGCAGGTTGAGCTTGCTGTGCGCGTTGACCATGCGCACCGTGTTGTGGTCGATCAGCTCCACGCGCGCAATCGGCACGCCCAGCTGGATCACCTGGATCACCGTGCGGACAGCCGCCTCGATGCTCGGAAAGGAGCAGACGGCGGCGCTGATGGCCTCCGGCAGCGGATAGATGCGCAGGGTGATCTCTGTAATGACGCCCAGCGTGCCTTCGCTGCCCACCATCAGCCGTGTGAGGTCGTAGCCGGCGGAAGACTTCCTGGCGCGGGTGCCGGTGCGGATGACCTCGCCACTGGCGGTGACCACTTCCAGGCCCAGCACGTTCTCGCGCATGGTGCCGTAGCGCACGGCGTTGGTGCCACTGGCGCGTGTGGCGCTCATGCCGCCGATGGTGGCGTCGGCGCCCGGGTCGATGGGGAAGAACAGGCCGGTGCTCTTGATTTCTTCGTTCAGCGCCTTGCGTGTCACGCCCGCCTGCACCGTGACCGTCAGGTCTTCGGCATTGATGCTGAGCACCTTGTTCATGCGGCTCACATCGATGCTGATGCCGCCCTGCACGGCCAGCAGGTGGCCCTCCAGCGACGAGCCGACACCGAAGGGAATGACCGGCACATCGTATTGGCCGGCCAGCTTCACGGCATCGGCCACGTCGGCCGTCTTTTCGGCGAACACCACGGCAGAGGGAGGAGGCGCCTCGAACGAGGATTCATCGCGCCCGTGCTGCTCACGCACGGCCATGGCCGTGGAACAGTTGGCGCCGAAGCGGGCCTTGAGCGCCTTGATCAGGGCTTCCGGCACGGCCCGCTGGTTGATCTCGGGGATGAGGTGGGCGATCTGGGCTGGGGCATTCATGGATTCACTCCGGATAGAGGGTGCGGTTGGCCTTGCGGGAGCCAGCCCGCCAGTTTAAGCGCGTTGCGGCCCGCGCACCAGCTTGCCGGGCATCGCCCCTGTCGGCTGGCCGTTCTCCATGATGGCCTCGCCGCTGACCATCGTGGCAATGTAGCCCTCGGCACCCTGGGTGAGGCGCCGCCCGCCGGCCGGCAGGTCGAACACGAAATGCGGCATGTCCAGCCTGAGGTGTTCGAAGTCGATGAGGTTGATGTCGGCCTTGTAGCCTGGCTTGAGCAGGCCGCGGTCATGCAGGCCGTACACCTGTGCCGTGTCCAGGGTCTGCTTCTTCACCATCATCTCCAGCGGCAGCGTCGGGCCGCGTGAGCGGTCGCGCGCCCAGTGGGTCAGCATGAAGGTGGGCATGGACACGTCACAGATGTAGCCCACATGCGCGCCGCCGTCGGCCAGGCTCATCATCGTGCGTGGGTGCTGCAGCTGGGTGTGCAGCTGCGACAGGTCGCCATAGGAATAGTTGAAGACCGGGAAGTACAGCAGGCCCTTGCCGTCGTTGCGGCCGCCGTTCGCGAGCATCTCGTCGTAGGCCACCTCCAGCGGGTTGCGGCCGGATTTCTGGCCGGTGACGACCACGCTGTCTGCCAGGCTGGGCTCATAGTTCACCGATGCATTCGCGCCGGAGTTGTCCAGCGCAAAGAGCCGGGGCAGGCCGCGCAGGAAGAATGCGGCCTCCTGGTTGACCTGGGCCGCCATCTCCACGACCTTCATGTTGGTGAGCGCCGCACGAACCTCAGGCTCGCGCAGCTTTGCAAGCCTGGCCTCCCAGGGCAGCGGCGCAATCTGCTGCCACAGCGGATGCAGCACAAAGGGATGCAGCGAGCCCTGGAAGCCCATCACCATGCTGGTGGCGCGGCCGCTCACGCTGCCGTACAGCGGTATGCCCTGCGCATGGGTCTCGTCCAGGTGGGCGAGCAGCTTTTTCCAGGTGTCAGGGGTCTGGTCGGTCTGCACCAGGGCAAAGGCCACAGGCAGCTGGTTGTCCCGGGCCAGCTGGGTCAGCCACCACAGCTCGCCTTCCATGCTGACGTGGTTGGACGTCATCTGGAACACGCCATGGCCCGTGGCTTTCATCGCCTTGGCAATGCCGAGGATTTCCTCGGGCGAAGCGAAGGTTCCGGGCGGGTATTTGTGCTGCTGGTATTTGTGGATCAGCGTACGGCTGGTGGAGAAGCCCAGCGCGCCGGCCTGGAGCCCCTCGCCGACGATCTGCATCATGGCGCGGATGTCGTCTGCCGTCGCTTCGTCATGCGTGATGCCGCGGTCACCCATGACGTATGTGCGCACCGCGCTGTGCGGCACCTGCGCGCCCACGTCCAGTGCGCGGGGCTTGGCGTCCAGGGAGTCAAGGTATTGCGGAAAGCTCTCCCAGTCCCACTGTATGCCCTCGTTGAGCACCGTGCCGGGGATGTCTTCCACGCCTTCCATGACGCTGATGAGCCACTCGCGCCTGTCAGGCTTGACGGGCGCAAAGCCGACGCCGCAGTTGCCCATGACAGCCGTGGTCACACCGTGCTGGGTGGAAGGGGAGAGGTAAGGGTCCCAGGTGACCTGGCCGTCGTAGTGCGTATGCACATCGACCCAGCCCGGCGTGGCGAGCGCGCCGTTGGCATCGATATCGCGGCTTGCAGCGCCGGCCTTGCCGCCAACCTGCACGATCTTGCCGTCCTTGATGCCAATGTCGCCTGCAAACGGCGCGCTGCCGCTGCCGTCAACAATCATTGCGCCCCTGATAGCGGTATCCAGCATGGGTGATCCTGTTCAAGTCTGCGGTGGCTGCCGGTCAGGGCAAATTCCACCGCCGAAGTCTCCAACAGGCAACCATATCACCCGGCGGCCATGTCTGCCATGGGACCACCATCAGGGGCGCGCAAGCTCATGAATGCACAGCCGCCATTGTGATCAGGCGTGCGAAGCGCCACTGTCGGCGGAAGGCCCCCAGTGCATGTAAGACGTTCCGCACAGCACGGCATGGGGCAAAATCGGCGGATTCACTCCAGGCAGCACCTCATGGGAAACAGACTGACACAGATCGCCACCCGCACCGGTGACAACGGCACCACTGGCCTTGGCGACAACACCCGCGTTTCCAAGGACAGCCTGCGCGTGCATGCCATGGGCGATGTGGACGAGCTCAACTCCAACATCGGCGTGCTGCTGTGCGAGGAGCTGCCACCCGCCGTGCGCGAGCTGCTGGTCGAGGTGCAGCACCAGCTCTTCAACCTTGGGGGCGAGATGTCCATCCCCGGCTTCGAGCTGCTCAAGCCCGAGGCGCTGCTGGTGCTGGACGAAGCGCTGGCCGACCACAACGAGCACCTT
>CAZFKW010000154.1:8884-9103 GCA_964519795.1 uncultured Ramlibacter sp.
GCCCGGGCTCAGGGCACGGTCACCACGATGTCGGGCGTGGCCGGTCCCGCGCCGCGTCGCTGGCCCATGTATGCCGCACGGTGGCTCGTCGCGCGGAGCGCTCGGTCGTGGCGCTGGGGGCGGCCGAGGAACTCAAGGACACGCCGCGCCAGTACCTCAACCGGCTGAGTGATTTGATGTTCGTGCTGGCGCGGGTGCTCAACCGGGTGAATGGCGGGG
>CAZFKW010000155.1:0-778 GCA_964519795.1 uncultured Ramlibacter sp.
TCACCGGGATGCAGCATGCCGACGGCGAGATCCTTGGCGCACGCGCTGCCAAAAAATTCGGCATTCCGTTCACGCTGTCGACCATGAGCATCTGCTCGCTGGAAGATGTGGCGGCCGGTACAGACCGGCATCCGTTCTGGTTCCAGCTTTACGTCATGAAGGACCGCGCCTTCATTGAAAGCCTGATCGACCGCGCCAAGGCCGCCAACTGCTCGGCGCTGGTGGTCACGCTGGACCTGCAGATCCTCGGCCAGCGCCACAAGGACCTGAAGAACGGCCTGACCGCGCCGCCGAAGCTGACCATCCCGAACATCATCAACCTGATGACCAAGCCCGCCTGGTGCATGGGCATGCTGGGCACGAGCCGCCGCCAGTTCGGCAACATCGTCGGCCATGTCAAGGGCGTGGATAACATGGGCTCGCTCTCCGAATGGACCGCCAAGCAGTTTGACCCGGCCCTCAACTGGGGCGACGTGGAGTGGATCAAGAAGCGCTGGGGCGGCAAGATCATCCTGAAGGGCATCCAGGATGTGGAAGATGCGAAGCTGGCCGTAGACTCCGGCGCCGACGCGCTGATCGTCTCCAACCACGGCGGGCGCCAGCTGGACGGCGCGCAGTCGTCTATCCAGGCACTGCCGGCCATCGTCGATGCCGTGGGCAGCGGCATCGAGGTGCACATGGACGGCGGCATCCGCAGCGGGCAGGACGTGCTCAAGGCGCGGGCGCTCGGCGCGCAGGGCACCTACATCGGCCGCTCATTCCTCTATGGGCTGGGCGC
>CAZFKW010000155.1:788-9047 GCA_964519795.1 uncultured Ramlibacter sp.
GGGCGCCATGGGCGAGGCCGGTGTAACCAAGGCGCTGGAAGTCATCCACAAGGAGCTCGACCTGACGATGGCGTTCTGCGGGCACACCAACATCAATACGGTGGACAAGGGAATTTTGCTGCCGGGTACATTCCCGGTTCCAGCCTGAAGGCCCGTGCGCCCTGCCTTGAGCGATAATGCATATTGATTCGCAATAGTGCATTTGACGCGCCGGCACACCGGCTGGCAGGAGGCGAGATGAATTCACGTACATTCGGCCCGGCAACCTCAGCCGTGCGGCAACTGCTGGTTGCAGCCACACTGGCATTGGCGGCCCTGGCAGCACAGGCTCACGGCAAGGCCCACGTCCACGGCGTCGTCGCGCTTGACGTAGTGGTGGAAGCAGGCATGCTCAGTGTCAGCCTGGAAGCGCCACTGGACAGCCTGCTGGGCTTTGAGCGCCGGCCGCGCACCGACGCCGAGCGGCGCGCGGCGGCGGCCCTCGTCAAGCAGTTGCAGGAATCGCAGGACCTCATCAAGCCGCCTGCGGCAGCCCAATGCTCAGCGCCGCGCATCAGCGTCAATGCGCAGGCGCTTGAACCAGCTGCGCCGGGTGCAGCGGCCGGCAGCAAGGACGAGCATTCCGACATTGAAGTCACCTGGTCGTTCACCTGCAGCCAGCCGCAGCGGCTGGCCCAGCTGGAGCTGGGCCTGTTCTCTGCCTTCAGGCGCATCCAGCGTATCGATGCCCGCATCGCCGGTGACGGCGGCCAGGCCAGCCGCACGCTCAGGCGACCGCAGAAAACGCTGGACCTGAAGAAATGACCGAGCAGGGTGCAGCAGCCGCGTTGCTGTCGATTGACGGCCTGCGCTTTCGCTGGCCGCGCGCTGCACACGACTGCCTGGCCATCGATCACCTGGAACTGGCCGCTGGCGAGGCGCTGTTCCTGCGCGGCCCGAGCGGCTGCGGCAAGAGCACGCTGCTCTCGCTGGTGGCAGGCGTGCTCGCCCCGTCCAGCGGCTGCATCAGGCTGATGGGCCATGACTGGACGGCCCTGCCGGCGGCGCAACGTGACCGTGTGCGCGCCAACAACATCGGCTACATCTTCCAGCAGTTCAACCTGCTGCCCTACCTGAGCGCGCTGGACAATGTGCTGCTCCCCTGCCGGCTGTCGGCCGCGCGCGCCGCACGTGCCTCGCATGACGGCACGCCCGCCGCTGCAGCGCACAAGCTGCTGGCACGCATGGGCCTGGGCAAAGAACTCTGGCAGCGAAGGGCGACTGAGTTGTCTGTCGGCCAGCAGCAGCGCGTGGCCGCCGCCCGCGCACTGATCGGCCGACCCACGCTGGTGATTGCCGACGAGCCCACGTCTGCGCTTGACGAGGAGCTGCGTGACAGCTTCATGCAGGTGCTGATGACATCGTGCCGGGACGCAGGCAGTGCGCTGCTGCTGGTCAGCCACGACATGCGGCTGGCTGCCGAGTTTGACCGGAGCCTGGACCTGCGGGCCATCAACACAGCCGCCACCCGCATGGAGGCGGCTGCATGAACTGGCTGCCGGCCCTCGCCCTGCGCAGCGCCTGGAACCGGCGCTTTGTGCTGTCGCTGGTGGTTCTGTCCATTGCGCTGTCCACCTTCATGCTGCTGGGCATTGAGCGGCTGCGCGCGGACGTGCGGCAGAACTTCTCGCGCTCCATCTCCGGCACCGACCTCATCGTCGGGGCGCGCACGGGGTCAATCCAGCTGCTGCTTTACTCGGTGTTCCGCGTGGGCAATGCCACCAACAACATCCGCTGGGCCAGCGTGAAGGACATTGCGGCGCATCCCGCCGTGGACTGGGTGGTGCCGATTTCCCTGGGCGACTCGCACCGGGGCTTTGCGGTGGTTGCGACTTCAGCGGAGTATTTCACGCGGCTGCAATACGGCAACCGCCAGTCTCTGGCAATGGCTCAGGGCGGGCTCATGGGCGACCTGTTTGATGCCGTGATCGGGGCCGAGGTGGCGGCGCGCCTGGGCTACAAACCGGGCGACCGTGTGGTGCTGAGCCATGGAGACGGCGCGATGGCGGCCAATGACCATGCGGACAAGCCATTCACCATCACCGGCGTGCTGGCGCGCACCGGCACGCCGGTGGACCGCTCCGTGCACATCAGCCTGGAGGGCATGCAGGCGATTCACCTGGACTGGGGCGCGGGCATGCGCCTGCCTGGCTCTGCCATTGCGGCAGAGCAGGCGCGCCAGCAGGACCTCACGCCGCAGTCGGTGACGGCCTTGCTGGTGGGCCTGAAAAGCCGCGCTACCGTGTTCTCGGTGCAGCGCTGGGTGGGCAACTATCGCGGTGAGCCGTTGATGGGCATCCTGCCGGGCGTGGCGCTGGACGAGATGTGGGAGATCGTCGGTGCGGGCGAGCGCGCGCTGCTGGCCATCAGCGCGCTGGTGGCCGTGGTGAGCCTGGCAGGCCTGGTGGCCGTCATCATGGCGGGGCTGAATGAAAGGCGGCGTGAGCTGGCCATCCTGCGTGCGCTGGGCGCCGGCCCGCGCCAGGTCTTGCTGTTGCTCGCGGCCGAGGGCGCGCTGGTGACGCTGGCAGGCGTTGCCGCGGGCGCGCTGGCCTGCGCGCTCGCGGTTGTCGGGCTGCAGGGCTGGGTGCAGTCTCAGGCCGGCATCGTGTTGCAGTTGCGGGCGCCCCTGCCCACCGAGTGGATGATTCTTGGCGCGATACTGGTGGCCGGGTGGCTGGCCAGCCTGGTGCCAGGTTACCGGGCCTACCGGATGTCGCTGGCCGACGGGCTCTCACCAAGGACATGAGATGAAGACACGCTATTTTCTTGCGCTGGCAGCCGGCACCGCAGCCTTGATGGTGGCGGTGCTGTACCCGGTGCTGTCCGCGCCGGGTGGCCGGCCCTCGCTGGCCGGCGCGAGTGCGGGAAAGGCGCCGGCTGACACCAAAGCGGCAGCCGGCGCCTTCAGGGAACTGGACTGGGTGGACCTGATCCCCAAGGACTGGGACCCGTACAAGGGTTTCGACGCGAAGGACATGGACGCCGTGAACGACGCCAGCCCCAAGGCACTGGCCCTGATGGACAGGATGCGCGCCACCTGGGACAACGCTCCCACCGTTGCGGCCATGGAAGGCGCCAGGGTCCGGCTGCCCGGCTATGTGGTGCCACTGGAGTCGGACGGCGGCGTCCTCAAGGAGTTCCTCCTGGTGCCCTACTTCGGCGCCTGCATCCACACACCGCCGCCACCGGCCAACCAGATCATTCACGTGGTGACGGCCAGCGGCGGCAAGGACCTGCGTTCCATGGACACGGTCTGGGTCAGCGGCACGCTGAACACGGCGCGCAGGAATTCTTCCATGGGCATGAGCGGCTACCAGCTGGCGGGCGCCATCGTCGAGCCCTACCTGCCACCCAAACAGCCGTGAGCCCGGCCGGTCTGCAGGCACGCGCGACCTGGCGCGCGCTCAGCTTGCCGCGCAAGCGGCGCAGCGGCCCCGCAGTGTGAGCTCGTGCTCCTCGGTCACAAAGCCTTCGGGCGCCAGGTGCGCCATCGGCCCCGGGCAGGCATGAAGCAGGAAGACCTGGCCGCAGGAATTGCAATGAAAGTAGTGGTGGTGATGCCGCTGCTCTCCGGTGGCGGGTCCGTGTGAATGCCCGTGTCCACGCGCATGCGCGTTGGGATCGGAGTGTGAATGCCCATGTGCATGCACTTCAGTTTGCGCATCCGGTGCCGCAGCGCAAGCCCGCTCATAGCGCGCCGGTTCGCCGGGCAGCTCCACTTTCACGATGTCCCCCGACTCCAGCAGTGCGCTCAGCTGGCGGTACACCGTGGACCGGTTCAAGCCCGCCACATGGCGTTGCGCGCGGGCCAGAATCTCAGGTACCGCCAGTACCCGGCCCGGGTCTTCAAATGCCGCAAAGACTGCGTTGCGCTGGCGGGTGAATCTTTCCATCGGGTGATGTTAGTACAGCCTGCGAACTGGCCGGGCGAGGTTGCGCGAGCACCCAGCAAACCTGCAGGCTCCGGCCATGCGCCATGTCTCTACCTTGTAGATACAATGGCAAAGATACACCAGGAGCCGCCATGTCCATATCTGCAACAGAAGTTACGCTCAAGCATTGGGGCAACTCCCTCGCCATGCGCATTCCCGCGGCAGTCGCCCATACGCTGAATCTGCACGAGAACTCCCGTCTCAACCTCAGGGTTGAAGGAGGCAATGTCGTCCTGGAACCTGCCAGCCCGGCTGTGGACGTCGACGAACTGATCAGCAAAATCACCGCCCGCAACCGGCACTCCGAAGCCGACTTTGGCGGCCCTGAAGGTTCCGAGGCCTGGTAACCCATGGCGACGCGGTACATACCGGAACGGGGTGACATCGTCTGGCTGGAATTCACCCCGCAGGCGGGCCATGAGCAGGCAGGGCACAGGCCCGCAGTCGTTCTGTCACCCCGCAACTACAACAAGGCGAGCGGACTGGCCCTGATGTGCCCGATGACAACGCAGGTCAAGGGCTATCCGTTTGAAGTGCGGATAACGTCGGGCAGCCGAGTCAGTGTGGCGCTAGCTGACCAGCTCAAGAGCCTGGACTGGTCCGCCCGCAAAGCCACCCGCAAAGGCCAAGTCAGCGAAGATGAACTTGCTGAAATCCAGGCAAAGGCCAAGGCATTGATCGGCTGACTCCGCGCTTGCAGTTCAATGCCCGCCTGCTGCCTTTGGCGGGACCGTCTTCAAGTAGACATGCAGTGCCTGCAGGTCCACATCACTCATCTTTGACAGCGATTCGAATGGCATGACCTTGATGGCGCTGCCGTCGGGGCGTTTGCCGCTGCGCATCATCGCGACGAACTTGCCGGAGTCGGCGTAGGCCACCATGGCGCCGCCTTCGCCCGGCGTGATGTTGGCCGCCGCGGGCCAGTCCGGCGGTCCGCCCGGGATCTTGCCGCCCGAGAGATTCTCGCCATGGCAGCCGATGCACATGTTGCCCACATACTTGCCATGCTCCACCGTGACACCTTCGGCAACGGGAACAGCCGGCGGCAGGGTGTGGTCGATGCGCTGCGCTGCATCGGGAATGGCGTTGAAACCATAGAGGACCCAGGCCGGCAAGGGCAACTCCACCACAGCCTTGCCGCCACCCTGCACGGGAGGCAAGCCGCGCACGTGCGCCACCAGCGCGGCCAGGTCTGCATCCGTGAACCGGTTGTAATCCTCGCTCGGCATGACCATGGCCGGCCGGCCGTCGGGCTTGACGCCGTGGCGGATGATGCGCACCCAGTCTTCGGGTTTGTAGCCGGCCACCACACCGGCGGGGGTAATGTTCGGGCCGGCGATATGCGTGCTGCCGTCATTGACGAATGAGCGCCCCGCGCCGTTGGCGCCGTGGCAGTCCACACAGCCGCGCGATTCGTACAGATACCTGCCACGGGCCAGCGCCTGGGTCTCCGTGGTGTAGGGCACGGCGGCGACCTTCACGTCCACCGTGCGCATGCGCTTGCGCTCGCCCATCTGCTTGCCCACCACGGCCGCGCCCGCGACCACAAGCAGCACTGCGCCCAGACCGCCTGCGGTCCATTTGATCCATCGTTTCATGATTGTTGCCCTCCAGAGGCTTTGTTGTTGAGGCCGCCGCCGCTTGTTGCGGTAGATCAAGCCGGCGCAGAATTCTAGGAATTTGTAAGCCCCGCGTCAGTGAAAGATTTCACCCCTTGGGCAGTTGCAGCAAGCCACTGTCATACAGGCGACACCATTGATGCTGACACGCACGCCACACCAACGCCGTGCCAACGCGGCAAAATCACCATGTGCCTGAAGCAGTACCCTCCCCGGCCCCGGCAGCCCCGTTGCGCCGCATTGCCCACCTGGACATGGACGCGTTCTACGCCTCCGTGGAGTTGCTGCGCTACCCGCAGCTCAAGGGCCTGCCGGTGGTCATCGGCGGCGGCAAGCGCAAGGCCGACGAGGTGCTGGCCGAAGGCGACCGCCTGCCGGTGGACCGGTTCCCGCGCCTTAAGGACTACACCGGCCGCGGCGTCATTACCACCGCCACCTATGCGGCACGCAAGTTCGGCGTGGGCTCGGCCATGGGGCTGATGAAGGCAGCGAAGCTGGCGCCAGATGCGATCCTGCTGCCGGTGGACTTTGAGGAGGTGCGCCGCTACTCACGACTATTCAAAAGCACCATCCTTGAAATAGCGCCGCTCATGGAAGACCGTGGCGTGGACGAGGTGTACATCGACTTCACCCAGGTGCCGGGCGGCCAGCGCGAGGGCGGGCGCGTGCTGGCGCGGCTGATCCAGAAGTCCATCGTCGACAAAACCGGCCTGACCTGCTCCATCGGCGTGGCGCCCAACAAGCTGCTGGCCAAGATGGCCAGCGAGTTCAACAAGCCCAATGGCATCTCCATCATCTACGAACAGGACCTGCAGAGCAAGATCTGGCCCCTGCCCTGCCGCAAGATCAACGGCATAGGCCCCAAGGCCGAAGAAAAGCTCATCAAGCTGCACTTGCACACCATCGGCGACCTGGCCGCCCAGCCGCGCGAATGGCTCATAGACAACTTCGGCAAGAGCTACGGCGCCTGGATGCATGAGGTGGCCTGGGGCCGCGACGACCGCCCGGTGGTGATGGAAAGCGAACCAGTCTCCATGAGCCGCGAAACCACCTTCGACCGCGACCTGCACGCCGTGCGCGACAAGGCCGAACTCGGCGCCATCTTCACGCGCCTGAGCATGAAGGTGGCCGAAGACCTGCAGCGCAAGGGCTACGTCGGCAAGACCATAGGCATCAAGCTGCGCTATGACAACTTCAAGAGCGTGACGCGCGACACCACCATTGACCACTACACGGCGGACGGCAAGACCATCCGCCACCAGGCGGGCCTGTGCCTCAAGCGCGTGCCGCTTGACAAGCGCCTGCGGTTGCTGGGGGTGCGGGTGGGGACGCTGGTGAAGGTGGCGGATGTGGCGGCTGACGATTTGAAGCCGGGGGCGGGGGGAAAGATTGCTGTTGCGTCTGACGGCGCTCCTGTGATTGATCAATTGTTCTAGCATGTGTGGATCACAGGTCGCGGCCCCGCAGATTGGCGGCGACGGGCACCCGCCTCCGCGGATGTCCTCCGGACGGCTGCGCCGTCCTCCCCCTTTATTCCGCTACGGCGGGCGCCCATCACCACCAACCCGCTACACAGTTTTAGTCGTGTGCGCTAAATGACGGGCTTGGCCACCATCAGGTAGAACACCACAAGCATCGCTAAGAATGCCGGGTAGCCAAGGTACTCCCACCAACGCGCGTACCGAGCATAGTCTTCCGGTAAATTAGACCCGGTCTGCAACGCGTGACTCGCCATCCCGGCCATGCGGATCTGGAGCCAGACGACTGGAAGCCAGCACATCCCCGCGACCACATACAAAGCAAGGCTCCAGGCAATCCACGGCGTAGACAGGGGAATGCCTGCCAGATGCGCAAGGGACCAGCCGCTCAATGGTTGAATGATGACTGCCGGTGTGGTGAACCACCAGTCCGCCCTCACGACGAGGCGGCTTACGGCGGCCTGCGCCGCAATGCTGCCGCTGCGGTTGATGAAGAACATGTAGTAGGCCGAGCCAAAGCCTGTGCCCACCAGCACGACGCTGGAGAGAATGTGGATCCACTTGAGTGTGAGGTAGAAACTCATGCGGGCTTTCTCGCGAGAGCCCATAGCACCGCGGCAATGGGCACGTTCTTGAGCAGTGGGCCGAAGGGATGCAGCCACCACGCAGGTTCCAGGAGCGTGGCAATCAGAGTCATGCCCAGCATCGCAACAAACGCGGCAAGGAACACCAATCGTGTTGGCCTGGCCCATATGGCCAGACCGAGCACGATATCGACTGCCACGCCCGCGAGGATTGCGCGACGTGACCAATCCGGGTCGTGAACACCTGCCTGGTGCGTCAAAGCAAGGCTTTGCCCGTTAAGCTCCCAGAGGCTGACTGCTGCAGTCACGAGCCAGACCAGGACCAGGCTCATGCGCAACAACCTGTAGTCTGCAGATTCTTTCATGCATTGCCGCCGGTGACCGGCTCCTCCTCGATGTCTGTCACCATCCCCCAGCGCGAAAACTCCGGCGCGAACTCCGCCAGTTCAAGCAAGCCAGTGCAGGTAAAGGCACCAGCAGGTAACCCGTCGCCTCGCGCCAACCGACGCGCGAGGAGTACTGCCGCCATGCATGGAATTTCCGGGCCATGATCATTGTCCGCAGCAATATGCCATGCGCGCCTTGCGTCAGAGCCGGAAGCATT
>CAZFKW010000156.1:0-4380 GCA_964519795.1 uncultured Ramlibacter sp.
AGACTTTGCTTCGGCCATTCCGGTGGAGATCATCGGCAACCTGCTTGGGGTCCCGCATGCGGACCGGGGGCCGCTGCGGGGCTGGTCGCTGGCGATTCTGGGTGCGCTGGAGCCGCGGCTGACTGAGGAGCAGGAAGCGCTGGGCAACCGCAGCGTGAGCGAATTCACCGCCTACCTCAAGGAGTTGGTTGCAGAGCGGCGCAGGAACCCGGGCGACCCGGAGCACGATGTGCTGACGCGTTTGATCCAGGGGGAAGACGCGGGCGAAAAGCTCAGTGAGGTCGAGCTGCTGCAGAACTGCGTGTTCATCCTCAACGCAGGGCATGAGACCACAACCAACCTGATCGGCAATGCATTGGTTGCGCTGCAGGAGTGGCCGGCGCAGAAGGCTGGGCTGGTTGAATCGCTCAGGCGCACACAGGGCGATGCCGCTGCGCAGGAGGCGTTGATGACGCTGGCAGTCGATGAGTTTCTCCGCTTCGAGTCGTCGAACCAGCTGGGCAACCGTCGGGCAGTGAAGGACTGCGAGGTGGGCGGCGTGGCCATGCCGTCAGGCACGCTGGTGACGCTGTGCATCGGCGCGGCCAACCGCGACCCGGCACAGTTCAGCAACCCTGATGTGCTGGACCTCACGCGTGAGAACAACCGTCACCTGGCCTTCGGCTTCGGCATACACCAGTGCGCCGGCCTCAACCTGGCGCGGCTGGAGGGGCGGGTGGCTGTCGGCCGGTTTCTGGAGCGGTTTGGCGGGTATCGGCTGGTCGAGCCGCCGGTGCGCGGCGGGCGGGCACGGTTCAGGGGGTTTCTACATGCGCCGTTTGCCGTGGCGTGACAACTGCGGGAGGCAGTGGCATCATGCCGTTCGAGGAGACACGACACATGGACTTCACCGTTGCCGCCAATGACCCCAAGACCTTCAAGAGTTTTGCGGAGTTCTACCCTTTCTACTTGAGCGAGCACAGCAATGTGACGTGCCGGCGCCTGCACTTTCTGGGGACTTCCTTGTCCCTGGCATGCCTTGTGATGCTGGCGCTTTCCGGAAATCCGTGGTGGCTGCTGACCGGGCTGCTGTGTGGCTACGGCTTTGCCTGGCTGGGACACTTCGGGTTTGAGAAGAACAAGCCGGCTTCATTCAAGAGGCCGCTGTACAGCTTCATGGGCGACTGGGTGATGTACAAGGACATCTGGACGGGCAAGGTCAGGATCTCCTGATATTCCTGATCTCCCGGGCCTTCCATCCCTTGGGGAAAACAAGGAGTGCGCTCCCGCCATCCGCTGTCAGAATGATCCGTACACGGGCCGTTTGAGTCCGGGCCTATCAGGAGACACCGATGAATTTCAGCAAACTCGGCTTTGTGGCCATCGCCGCCGGCGTGGCCTTCTCGTTCAGCGCGCTGGCGCAGAACATCTCCATTGCGACCGGCGGCACCGGCGGCGTTTATTACCCCATGGGGGGCGGCATGGCAGCCGTGCTGTCCAAACATGTGCCTGGCATGCAGGCCACGGCCGAAGTCACTGGCGGCTCGGTGGACAACCTCAAGCTCATCGGCTCCGGCAAGCCCTATGTCGGGTTCACCATGACCGATGCTGGCCTTGACGCCTACAAGGGCGTGGACAAGTTCAGTGGCAACAAGGTGCCCCTCAAGACCCTGATGGTCCTCTACCCCAACCGCATGCATGTGGTGAGCGTTGAGGGCAAGGGCATAGCCAAAATGGCCGACCTCAAGGGAAAGCGCGTGTCCACCGGCTCGCCGGGCAGCGCAACTGAAGTCATGGCCTTCCGCCTGATCGAAGCTGCGGGCCTTGACAAGGACAAGGACATGAAGCGCGAACGCCTCGGCGCAGCCGAATCGGTCAATGCCATCAAGGACGGCAAGATCGACGCCTTCTTCTGGGTGGGCGGCCTGCCCACGGCGGCCGTGACCGACCTGGCCAATACGCCCGGCACCAAAATCAGGATGGTGGACCATGCCGAGCAGGTGGCTGCCATGAACAGGAAATACGGCAACCTGTATGTCGAAGACACCATCCCCAAGGATGTCTACAAAGGCATGGATGCCGACAACAAGCAGGCCACCGTCATGAACATCCTGGTGGCGCACGAGAACATGGACGAGAAAACCGCCTATAACATCGTCAAGACCATCTTCGACAAGAAGGACGACCTGGTCGCGGTGCACAAGGAAGCCATGAATTTCAAGTTCGAGAACCAGAAGACTGCAGCTTCCCCGATTCCCTTCCACCCTGGCGCGATGAAGTTCTTCGCCGAAAAGGGCGTGAAGCTCAACTAAGGTGACGCAGTCCCCCACCCCTGACGCCACGGGTAGTACAACCATTCCAGAGCCCGGGGTCGTCAGCGAAGAAGCCCTGCACAAGGCAGAGCAGTTCATCGAAGCCGAGGAAGGCGCTGCCAACAAGTTCAGGGGCTGGCGCGCAGGCATCATCACCACGCTGGCCGTGGCGATGTCGCTGTTTCACCTCTACGCCGCGTACGACATCGTGCCCACGCAGATGTTGCGGCCAATGCATGTGGGCATGGTGCTGTTCCTGTGCTTCCTGGTGTTCCCGGTCGCGCGGCGCTTTCGCCACCGGATCATGGTGTGGGACTGGATTGCGGCCGCGATGTCCATCGGCATCGTCGTTTACCTCATCATGGGCGGTGACGACTTCACCGACCGCAACACCTCGCCACTGCCCTGGGACATCGTGTTCGGCGTGGCGCTGGTCGTCCTGGTGCTGGAGGCCATGCGGCGCACCAACGGCTGGATCATGCCGGTCATCACCTGTGCCTTCATTGCCTATGCCCTGGCCGGGCCGTTGCTGCCGGCTCCATGGACCCACAAGGGCTACGAAGTGGGCCGCCTCGTCGGCGTGATGTACATGACGCTGGAGGGCATCTATGGAGTGGCGATCGATGTGTCGTCCACGCTCATCATCCTGTTCACCATCTTCGGTGCGTTCCTGCAATATTCCGGTGCAGGCAAGTTCTACATCGACTTCTCCTTCTCGGCCATGGGCGGCAAGCCGACGGGCGCGGGCCGCACCGTGGTGCTGGCCTCGTTCCTGCTCGGCGGCCCCTCGGGCTCGGGCGTGGCCACGACGGTGACGCTGGGCTCGGTCGCCTATCCCATGCTGGCCAAGGTGGGCTATGGCAAGGACGCCGCGGGCGGCCTGCTGTCCGCCGGCGGCCTGGGCGCCATCATCTCGCCGCCGGTACTGGGCGCTGCGGCCTTCCTGATTGCCGAGTTCCTGAAGATCTCCTACCTGGACGTGCTGCTCATGGCCGTCATCCCCACCTGCCTTTTCTACCTGGCGCTGTTCATCATGGTGGAGCTGGACGCGCGCAAGTTCGGCATGGGGAACGTGGCCTTCGAGAAGGTGGATTCGGTCTGGAACCTCACGCGCAAGTACTGGTTTCATTTCCTCTCGCTCATCTCCATCGTCGCCTTCATGATGTGGGGCTTCTCGCCGGTGCTCTCGGTGTTCTGGGCGACGGTGGTGTCGCTGTTCACGAGCTTCCTGCGGCGCGACACGTCGCTCATTTCCTACGATCTGTTCCAGGGGAAGGGCTCGTTCAGGAAAGACCTGCTCGATTCACCGCTGGTCAAGGCGCTGGCCAATGGCTCGATGAGCATGCTCAACGTGGCCGCCACCTGCGCGGGCGCGGGCATCATCGTCGGCGTGGTCACGCTCACCGGCCTGGGCCTGAAATTCAGCTCCATCGTGGTGGACGCCGCCGGCGGCTCGCTGCTGCTGACCGCGATCTACACCTCGCTCGTCGTATGGATCGTCGGGCTGGCGGTGCCGGTGACGGCGTCGTACATCATCTGCGCTGTGATCGCGGCGCCGGCGCTCATGAAGCTGGGCGTGCCCGACTTTGCCGCGCACATGTTCATCTTCTACTACGCGGTGCTGTCCGAGGTGTCGCCACCTACTGCACTGTCGCCCTTTGCAGCCGCGGCCATCACTGGCGGTGACCCCTATAAAACCACGCTGCAATGCTGGAAGTACACCGTGCCGGCCTTCCTCGTTCCCTTCATGTTCGTGCTCGACCCTAGCGGCCTGGGCCTGTTGCTGATGGGCTCGACCAAGGCGCTGGCTGCGGCCAACTGGTGGTTGATTGCCGAAGTGACACTGACGGCGGCTGTCGGCATTGCGGCGCTGGCAGGCGGCTTCCAGGGCTGGGCGCTGCTGCGCACCAATGTGCTGGAGCGCACCCTGCTCATCGTGGCGGGGTTTGCGCTGGTGTACCCCAGTGCGGTCGCAGACTTGATCGGGTTTGGCGGTGTGGTGGCGGTATTGGCGATGCAGTTCTTCCGGCGCTCGCGAATGCGGGTGCAGGGCGTCTGAGCCCTGTACCGACGCCGGCATCCCGCACAC
>CAZFKW010000156.1:4390-9043 GCA_964519795.1 uncultured Ramlibacter sp.
ATCTGCATCTTTTCAAATACGGCTTCAACAGGAGGCCTCGCACCAAAGGCGATCCATGTCCGACGACACCATCAACATGCAACTCGACCCCAGGGCGATTGAAGTCCTCTCAAAGGTCACCACGGCCACGCTCACCACCATCCTGCTGAAAAAGGGCCTGCGCAATGTCTGGCTGCGCGGGACAAAGCCGCTGCGTCCGGGCCAGCCCCGGCTGGTGGGCCGCGCGTTTACGCTGCGCTTTGTGCCAGCGCGTGAAGACCTGGCCACACCCGAGTCGTGGTCGCACCCCATCTCGACCCGCTCGGCCATTGAAGCCATGCCCGAGGGCTGCATCGCCGTTGTTGACTCCATGGGCATCCGGGACGCCGGCATCTTCGGTGACATCCTCTGCGCCCGAATGGCCAGGCGCGGCATCGCCGCGCTGGTCACCGACGGCGTGGTACGCGACGTGGCAGGCGTGCTCGGTACCGGGCTGCCGGTGTGGTGCAACGGTGTGGCGTCGTCACCGTCAGTGGCAGGCCTGACATTTGTTGACTGGCAGCGGCCCATAGGCTGCGGCGGCGTGGCAGTCTTTCCGGGCGACGTGGTCGTGGTGGACGACGACGGTGCCGTACTGATTCCCGCCAGCCAGCTCGAAGCCATGCTGGTGGAAGGCCCGGAACAGGAGCAGCTTGAAGGCTGGATCATGAGCGAGGTAGACCGGGGCGTTCCACTGCCCGGCCTCTATCCGCCCAATGCCGAAGCCAAGGCGCGTTACGCGGCGGCATTCCCGAAGAAATAGCGGGCCGGGCGGAGTCAGAGCACGTCGCACAGCCTGAGCTTGTCCCACTGCCCTTTGTCCCATAAACCCTTTACAGACTCTGCCTTGTCCAGCAGGAGCGCCTGCATCATGGGCTCAATCGGTGTGATCCCGGGGTCGGCGATGATGATGAAGCGGGACTCTTCGGTGTCTTGCATTTCATTGATCTGCCCGACCCAGTCCAGCGCCATCAAGGCTTCGAGCACCGGCTCCAGCTGGAGCGCGTCAACCCGCAGGCGCTGCGTGAGTTGCGTCAACGTGAGGCCTTTGGAGACGTGCGTGCGCTCCCGGTGCAGGGCCTGCAGCACCTCGACCGCCAGCTGGAACAGCCAGCCATGCGCGCTGCCGCGCCGTGCGACGCCGGTCAGCAGGCTTGGCAGATAGGCCGCAATGACCGCGCCCAGCAGCACGATCACCCAGGCCACGTAGATCCAGACAAGCAGGATCGGAACGGTGGCGAACGCACCATAGACCATGGAGTAGGTTGGCACCCGGCCCAGGTAGAACGAGAGCATCTCCTTGGCAAGCGCGATGCCCGCAGCGACAAAGATGCCGCCCGTCAGCGCATGACGCCACGGAACATGGGTGTTGGGTACATAGCGGAACATGGCGGCTGCAGCGGCCGCCATCATCACGAACTGCAGCACGTCAAACATCAGCCGCAACGCCCCCGGCATTCCGCCCACGAGCCCGCGCGAGCTGGAGATGGCGTAGGACGTCAGCGCCAGGCTCGCGCCCAGCAGCAGCGGACCGAGTGTGATGGCAGCCCAGTAGATGAAGATGCGCTGCGTCAGCGGCCGGCGCAGCTTGACGCGCCAGATGGAATTGAGCGTGCGGTCGATGGTCAGGATGAGCGCCAGCGCGGACACCAGCAGAATGACCAGGCCCACAGATCCCAGCTGGCTCGCCTTGCTGGAGAACTGCCCGAGATATCCCAGCACCTGCCGCGATATGCTCTCGGGAACGAGGCTTTCCACCAGCCAGCGCTGCAACACGCTCTGGAACCGGCCGAAGAGCGGGAACGCCGTGAAAATGGCCAGTGCCACCGTGAAGAAGGGCACCAGCGCAATCGTGGTGGTGAAGGTCAGGCTGCTGGCCGTGAGGCCCAGCTGGTCTTCGCGAAAGCGCTCTCGTAATGTCAGCGCCGTGTTTCTCCACGGGAAATTCAGCAGTTCTGTGACAAAGGGCTGAAAGCGTGCGGCAATGCTCATGGCCGCTATGATGCCATTGCCATGCATCTCCCCGACTCCGACGCCGTATCACCTGCCCCGGTGCACCCTCCCACACCGGCCACCGCCACGGTCGCCCTGACCCGCAACCTTGCCGTGGGCAGCCTGCTCGGCCTCATCTTTCTGGGCCTGGCCTGGGAACTGTGGCTGGCACCGCTGCGGCCGGGCGGCTCCTGGCTTGCGCTCAAGGTCTTGCCGCTGTGCATTCCCCTGGCAGGCCTGCTGAAAAACCGCATGTACACCTACCGCTGGGTCAGCCTGCTGGTGTGGATTTATTTCATCGAGGGCGTCGTGCGAGCCTGGAGTGACAAGGCACCTGGCAACTGGCTGGGCCTGCTGGAAGTGGCTTTGTGCCTGGTCCTCTTCACGGCCTGCGCAATGCATGTACGGCTGAGACTTCGCAACGCGAAACTGTCTGCAGCAGCGTCTGAAGGCGCGCAAGCAACTACCTGAACATCGGAAATTCCAGGCCATGAACAATCTCATCAACACTCTGCGCGGCATCGCTGGCGAAGCACACGTCCTGGACGGCGGCGACCTGTCAGCCTACGAGGTGGACTGGCGCAAGCGCTACCACGGCAAAGCGCTTGCAGTAGTGCGGCCCGCAACAACGCAGCAGGTGGCCGACGTGGTCAAGGCCTGCGCCGCAGCAGGCGTCAGCATCGTGCCCCAGGGCGGCAACACCGGCATGGTCGGCGGCTCAACGCCTGATGCGTCCGGCAGGCAGGTCGTCTTGAGCCTGCAGCGCATGAAGGCCGTGCGCGGCATCGACAAGGCCAACATGACCATCACGGTCGAGGCCGGCTGCATCCTGCAGAGCCTGCAGGAGATCGCAGAGCGCGAGGGTTACCTTTTCCCGCTGAGCCTGGCAGCCGAAGGCAGCTGCACCATAGGCGGTAACCTGGGCACCAATGCCGGCGGCACGCAGGTGCTGCGCTACGGCAACACGCGCGACCTGTGCCTGGGGCTGGAGGTCGTCAATGCGCAGGGCGAGGTCTGGAGCGGCCTGTCGGGCCTGCGCAAGGACAACACCGGCTACGACCTGCGCGACCTGTTCATCGGCAGCGAGGGCACGCTGGGAATCATCACCGCCGCCACGATGAAGCTCTACCCGCTGCCTGCCGCCACGCTCACCGCCTGGGCGGCCGTGCCGTCGCTGGACCACGCTGTCACGCTGCTGGGCCTGGCGCACAAACACCTGGGCGCCGGGTTGACGGGCTTTGAGGTCATGGGCCAGTTTGCGCTCAGCCTGGTGGCCAGGCACTACCCGCAGCAGCGCGTGCCGCTATATGAGAGCACGCCCTTCTGCGTGCTGCTGGAGAACTCCGACCATGAGTCAGAAGACCATGCGCGCGCGCAGTTCGAGCGGCTGCTGGAGACGGCGTTTGAAGACGGCTGCGTGACCGATGCCGTGGTGGCAGAAAACCTGGCGCAGGCCCACCAGCTGTGGCATGTGCGCGAAAGCATCCCGATGGCGCAGGCCGAGGAGGGGCTGAACATCAAGCACGACATCTCCATCCCGGTGTCTGGCATTCCAGAGTTCGTGCGGGTGACGGATGCGCAGCTGGAGGCGGCCATTCCGGGCGTGCGCCTCGTCAACTTCGGCCACCTGGGCGACGGCAACCTGCACTACAACGTCCAGGCCCCGGCCGCGGGTGACCCGAAAGCCTTCCTGCGCGATCAGGAGGAGCGTGTCAATACGCTGGTGTATGAATCCGTCCGTCGTTTCAACGGCTCCATTTCCGCCGAGCATGGTGTCGGCGAGCTCAAGGTGAACAAGCTGGAACACCACAAGTCCCCTGTCGCGCTGTCCATGATGCGCGCCATCAAACAGGCGCTGGACCCGCAGAATCTGATGAACCCGGGGCGGGTTCTACGCTGATGAATGCGCATACAATTTGCGCATGACTCATGGAGGAATCTATGCTCAAATTTGATGATGCCCCAAAAAAGGCGACCAACCTCTCACTGAACAGCAAGGTGCTGGAGATGGCTCGCGACCTGGGCATGAATGTTTCGCAAACTGTTGACGCGCTCCTTGCCGAAGAAGTCCGCAAGCGCTACTGGGAAAAGTGGAAGGACGACAACAAGGACGCGTTCGCCGCATACAATGCACGCATCGCCAAAGAAGGGCTTCCATTGGCGAAGTACCGCACGTTTGCGCGCAGCCTGGGCGACGGAAAGCAGGGTTGACCGATGGCCCGATTCGACGTTTATGCCAATCCCGACCCAGGTGATCGCGCAGTCATCCCTTATTTTCTGGACGTCCAGAGCAACTTTCTGGATGCCCTGGACACGCGGGTCGTCGTGCCGCTGCAGTTGGCAAGCCGCTTTGCTTTGCCCACGCGTAATCTGAACCCTCAATTGAGTGTCGCTGACAAGTCTGTCATCATGAACACTGCTGCGATCGGCGCGCTCCCCATCGGGGAATTGCGCCGGCCAGTTGCCAACCTTGCCAGCGAGCAACTGGTCATCCAGGACGCGCTGGACACACTTTTTGGTGCCTACTGACATGAGCCGCCCCGTCCGCTCCCAGTACGAAGACTTCATGCGCCATGTGTATACCCATGGCACACCCAAGACCGACCGTACTGGCTCCGGCACCAAAAGCGTGTTCGGCCACCA
>CAZFKW010000157.1:0-4711 GCA_964519795.1 uncultured Ramlibacter sp.
AGCCGTACTTCCAGGGCACGACCAGCCGCATCGGCGCGCCGTTCTGGTTGGGCAGCACTTCACCATACATGCCGAAGGTCAGCAGCGTGAGCGGGTGGTTGGCTTCATCAAGGCGCAGGCCTTCGACATAGGGCCATTCGAGCACGCGGGAACCGACGTAGGGCATGGTCTTGGGATCCGCCTGGGTGACGAACTCGACGTACTTGGCACTGCCGGTGGGTTCGACCCTCTTGATCAGCTCGCTCATGGAGTACCCGACCCACGGGATGACCATGGACCAGCCTTCGACGCAGCGCAGGCGGTAGATGCGCTCTTCCTGGGCGCTGAGCTTGAGTAGGTCTTCCAGCGTGTATTTGCCAGGCTTCTTCACCAGGCCCTCGATCTCGACCGTCCAGGGTGTGGGCTTGAGGGTGTGGGCGTTTTTGGCGGGGTCGGCCTTGTCGGTGCCGAACTCATAGAAGTTGTTGTACGTGCTGGCGTCCTTGTAGTCGGTCACCTTGTCCATGACATTGGCGCCCGCTACTGCCGATTTGCCGCCAGTCAGGGCGGCGAGCTTGCCGGGCCTGGCCGTCTGGGCCAATGCCTCGCGTGATGCCCAGGAGGCCATTGCGGCACCTGCTGCGCCCGTGACCAGGATCTTCATCATGTCGCGGCGGCCCGCATACACCGCCTGGGGCGTGATCTCGCTCGGGACCGGATGGGTGAAGCCGTTGTCGCGGGTCTTGATCAGCATGGTGTTTCCTTGAAAGGTTTTCTGTTGGTCTGGATACGCGGGCACTTCTTACACAGATTCAGTTCTGTCTGACCACGCCTGCAGGGACCCATGCATACCTACAAGGTTCCGTAGCTGTGCAGACCGCTCAGGAACATGTTCACGCCAAGGAAGGCAAAAGTAGTCACTGCCAGCCCGGCCAGGGCCCACCACGCCGCCACGGTGCCGCGCAGGCCCTTCATCAGCCGCATGTGCAGCCAGGCCGCATAGTTGAGCCAGACGATCAGCGCCCAGGTCTCCTTGGGGTCCCAGCTCCAGTAGCCTCCCCAGGCTTCAGCGGCCCACAGCGCGCCGAGCACGGTGGCGATGGTGAAGAAGGCGAAGCCGACCGCGATGGCCTTGTACATCACGTCGTCCAGGATCTCGAAGCTGGGCAAGCGTTGGGCAATGCGCTGGCGGCCAAACAGGATGCCGGCCATGATCAGGCCTGACACAGCCAGGTAACCGGCCCAGTACAGTCCGCCCGCATCTGCGGTTGACTTGCGGAACACCACCGGCACAAAGCACAGCACAACGCCCAGCAGCAGCAAGGGCGTGAGCTTGTACCACCGCTTCTCGCCAGCCTCCTGCTTGATGAGGTAGGCAAAGGCCACCATGGCGGCCAGCGCGAAAGTGCCGTACCCCACAAAGTTTGCCGGCACATGCAGCTTCATCCACCAGCTCTTGAGGGCCGGCACCAGCGGCTGGATTTCATGCGCTTCACGCACGACGGTGTACCAGAGCAGGAAGCCAACGGCCGCACTCACCACCAGCATGACAAACGCACCGAGCGCGCGCGTGTTGTACTGCTCTTCAAAATACAGGTAGAACGCAGCCGTCATCCAGCAGAACAGCACGAACACTTCGTAGAGGTTGCTGACCGGGATATGGCCGACGTCGGGGCCGAGCAGGTAGCTCTCGTACCAGCGCACCATGGTGCCGATGAGCGCCATCGTCACCGCCACCCACACCAGGCGCGAGCCGATGGTTTCCATGGCTGCGCTCTGCGACTTTGACACGACGCCAAGCCAGTAGAACACCGTGCTCATGAAGAACACGACGCTCATCCAGAGGATGGCGGACTGGCTGGACAGGAAGTACTTGAGCCAGAACACGGTTTCGGCGCGTTCGAGGTTACCCTGGTACGACATGATGCCCAGCAGCGAGAACGCAGCCACCACCAGCATCAGCGGGCGCAGGGGCCGCCAGAACCAGCCCAGCCAGATGGCTGCGGGTATCGTGCCGAGCAAAATGCCCTTCTCGTAAACGTCCATGAAGGCGCTGTAGCGCGTGAAGGCAAACAGGCCACCGGCGGTGACGATGACGGCAAACAGCCAGTCAAACCAGTTGCGCCGGGCGAACCAGCCTTCGTTCAACAGGATGGTTGGGGGTTGCGTGGCTGTATTCATGATGGGACCTGCAATAACTTTGATTTCAACTGCTCGAATTCCTTGTCGCCGTCCATGGTCTTGCGGTTGGTCGACAGCGCCATCACCGCATGCGAGGCATCAGCTGTTTCAGCCCCCTGCGGCGCCACCCAGACCCAGACCCGGCGCTCGCGAACATACAGCATCGCAAAAATCCCCAGGATCAGCAAGGCGCAACCCAGGTAAACAATGTTGCGCCCAGGGGCTCGCGCCACCTGGAACACACTGGCCTGTACCTGGGTGAAGTCCTTGAGCTGGAAGGCGACCGGCGCCGGATACAGATGGGCATCGCTCAGCGACAGCACCGCCTGGGTCATGAAGTCCTGCGTGGCTTCCGACGGCTCCAGCGGCTTGAGGCCGGCTCGCTCGCGGGTAAGTTGCGACAGCTCGAACAATGCGCCGTTGAGGATGCGTACCAGCACTTCACCGGCCTTGGCCCGCTCGGCCTCGGGCACATTGGCTTCCATGAAGTCGGACACGGCCTGCAGGCCACCAGTGGCCCTGGCGCCATTGACAGGTGGTTCGGCGCCGGCGAACAGTGCCAGGGCGCGGGATGCGGACCCTGCGAGTTGCACGGCGAGTTCGGGGCGCGCCGGATCGACTGCATTGGCCGAGAACCGACGCACGGCCTCATCACGCAGGGCCGGATCGCCCAGTGCGGCGCGAAGGCGCATGAAGCCGTCCATGCTGCCCTGGTCGTCAGCCGGGATGCGCAGGTAGCGGAACGTCTCGGCGGGCGTGTCGCGCATGCCCATGAGGTAGACCGGCGCGCCGTCGCCCATGTCCACCGGGAGCATGTAGTTGTGGAATTCCCGCGCCTGCCCCGCCGCATCGCGCAGCTTGTAGGTGATGCTGGGGCCGACATTGCGCAGCTCTTTGTTCGTCACGGTCTTGTTGGCCGCGCCCAGGCGCGATTCGAGCGAATGGCGCAGGTCCACCTTCCGCACGTCCGTGCCCGTGGCAGGCGCTCCGCCGAAGTTTTCGACGTTGATGACGCGCAGGCCGGTGTACTCCAGCGTGAGCTTCTCGGCCCCGTTGGTGAGCTGTGAGCTGCCGCCGATCACACCTTCGACCTCGAAGGGTTTCGCAGCAGCGGCCATGGGCACGGCCTTGAGCTTGACGGCAGAGCCTCCGTCGTCAAAGCTGGACTGGTAGATCTCGATGCCCCGGTGGCTCGCGGGGTGATTGACTTCCACCCGCGCCGGGATCTTCTCGCCGGTGAGCTTGTCGTGGATCACGATGTCGCTGGCGAAGAGCTTGGGCATGCCCGTGGAGTAATACTCGACGATGAACTTTTTCAGTTCGATGGAAAACGGCAGGTCCTGCAACAGGATGCCGTCGGACTGGGTCAGGATGGCCGTGCTGGACTGCGTGCCTTCTGCCACCAGGATGTTGCCGCGGAAAGTGGGGTTGGTGCTGGCGAGCCTGTGCTCGGGCTTGACGTCCGCAATCAGCCCGCCGCCCATATAGGGTGTCTTGCCGTTGAACAGCATCTGCGCCCGCACGATCAGGTCACCGTCGAGCAGGCCGCCGATGCAGACCAGCACGATGGCGCTGTGCGCCGCGATGTAACCCAGCTTGTTGGCAGCCCCAGCCTTGGCAGCGACCATCCAGCCCGCGCCGTGCGGGGTCTCGCGCTGCTGCAGCTTGACTTTCCAGCCACCACTGGCCAGGGTCTTGCCGATGCGCGTGGCAGCCGCCTGCGGCGTCTCTGTCAGGTCTGCCTCGGCCTTGTGACCAAAGGCCTTCAGGCTCTGCTCACGCACGTTCTCCTTGTAGGCCTTCAGGTCGGCAAGTATCTTGGGGGTGTTGCGTGCGATGCACAGCGACGTGCTGACCACCAGAAATGCGAGGATGAGCAGGAACCACCAGGCGCTGTAAACCGACGGAAGGCTCGCCGCACTGAACACACCGGCCCAGAACGGTCCGAACTGGTTGACGTAGTTGACCGCAGGCTCGTTCTGCTTGAGCACCGTGCCGATAATGGATGCGATGCAGATGATCGTGAGCAGCGAGATGGAAAACCGCATCGACGACAGCAGTTCCACGGCATTGCGCAGGGCGTGCGAGCCGGTCTTGAGGCGAAGCCCGTGGGTGGAAGCTGACATGTCGCTTGTGGCTTGTGGGTGGGTCAGAAGATCAAAGGGGCGGGCTCATCGTGGAATGAGCCCGCCCCTCTTAGGGTTGGTTGGCAGGCCAAGGTTCAATCCATGGCGCCCGATTCATGCAGTCAGCGCAGGCCGGCGATGTAGTCAGCCACCGCCCTGATTTCGCGGTCGTTCATCTTGGCGGCGATCTGGCTCATCTGGACGCTGTTCTGGCGCACGCCGTCGCGGAAGGCAATGAGCTGGCCGGCCGTGTAGTCCGCATGCTTGCCGGAAAGACGGGGAAACTGGGCCGGGATGCCTGCGCCATTGGGGCTGTGGCAACCCGCGCAAGCAGCAATCTGGCGGTCGGCGATGCCGCCGCGGTAGATGCGCTCACCCAGTGCCACCAGGGCCTTGTCGGTCGACGTGCCGGGCGTGGCGGGCTT
>CAZFKW010000157.1:4721-8972 GCA_964519795.1 uncultured Ramlibacter sp.
CCCCGCGGTAGATGCGTTCGCCGAGCGAGACCAGTTCCTTGTCCTTGGCGAAGCCCGGCTTGGCTTTCTGGGCTGCGGCCCAGTAGGAGATGTTCTTCATGTCCTCGTCCGTCAGTGCGGCTGCAAAGGCCTTCATGACGGCATTGTTGCGCTTGCCGGACTTGAATTCCTGCAGTTGCTTGACCAGGTACTCCGGGTGCTGCTGGGACAGTTTGGGATTGTCCTTGATGGCGGAGTTGCCGCCCTCGCCATGACAGGCCAGGCACACAGCGGTGTAGCTGGCGGCGCCCTTGACAAGGTCAGGTTTGGCCGGCGCGGGCGCTGCAGCGGCAGGCGCCGCCGCAGGCTTTTCGCCCGCCGCGTAAGAGGAAAAGGCGGGTGCTGCCAGAGTGGCAGCCATCAGCAATGTAGCTAGCAACTTCATGTTGGGGATGAATTTATATGCGCAAAACCTCGTGATTCTACAATGACACCCTGGCGCTCCTGCCTTCCTGCCCCTTCAGCCCCCCTGTACATGACCCCCACGCCTGCCACCCCGGCCGATGCGAAGAGCGCATCCACCATCGCTTTGGGGTGGATGCATACAGCCAAATTCCTCACCACGGCGCCCGAACTGCAGTTCCTGCCGCCGCTGGATGTGCCTGAGATCGCCTTTGTCGGCCGCTCCAATGCCGGAAAATCCACCTGCATCAACACCTTGACCCAGCAAAAGCGGCTGGCCTTTGCGTCCCGCACTCCCGGGCGCACCCAGAGCATCAACCTGTTCACACTGGGCAAACAGGGAGTCACGGACGCCGTGCTGGCCGACCTGCCGGGCTACGGATACGCAGCCGTTCCCAAGCAGGACAAGCTGCGCTGGCAGCAGGTCATGGCCAACTACCTGATCACACGGCAGAACCTGACAGGCGTGGTGCTCATGTGCGACCCGCGCCATGGCCTGACCGAGCTGGACGAAATACTGCTGGAGGTCATCCGGCCCCGCGTCGAGCAGGGCCTGAAGTTCCTGCTGGTGCTGACCAAGGCCGACAAGCTCAACCGGGCCGAACAGAACAAGGCACTGTCAATCGCCCGGCTGCAGGCGGGAGGCGGCGAGGTGCGCCTGTTCTCTGCCCTGAAAAAGCAGGGCGTGGGCGATGTGGCCATGCTGCTGTGGAAATGGGCGCACCCGTGATCACGACTTTTCTGCGGGAACTGCCGCACGGCATCACCCTGAGTTGCCGTGCGGCGGGCGAGCCAGGACGGCCGGTCCTGATGTTCCTGCATGGTTTCCCTGAGGCTGCATTCGTCTGGGACGCGCTTCTTGAACACTTCTCACTTGCTGAAAACGGGGGCTACCGCTGCGTTGCGCCGAACCTGCGGGGCTTTGAGCATTCCAGCGCCCCGGACGGCGCACAGGCGTACCGGCCGAAACTCCTGGTGCAAGACATCGCAGCCCTTGTCGCATCCGAAGGTGCGACGCTGGCGTGTCTCGTGGCCCACGACTGGGGCGGGGCGGTCGCCTGGAACCTGGCCAATCAGCGGCCGGAACTGGCGCGCAAGCTCGCCATCATCAACTCGCCACACCCAGGCACCTTCCTGCGCGAACTGCAGAACAATCCACAGCAGCAGGCCGCCAGCGCCTACATGAACTTCCTGATTCGTCCCGATGCGGAAGAGCTGCTGGCGGAAGACGACTACCGGCGGCTCTGGGATTTTTTCAACAACATGGGCGCCACCGACGGGCCTCATCCCTGGCTGACCGCAGCCGTGAAGTCCCAATACCGGGCTGTGTGGGACGCCGGCCTCACGGGCGGCTGCAACTACTACCGGGCATCTCCGCTGCGCCCGCCGCGCCCGGACGACCCGGCTGCGGCTGCGGTCACCCTGCCCCACGAAGCCTTGAGCGTCGCGTTGCCCACACTGGTGATCTGGGCCATGATGGACAGCGCCCTGCCGCCCTCGCTGGTGGAGGGCCTGGAGGCCTACGTGCCGGATCTCACCCTGAAGAAGGTCCCCGATGCCACGCACTGGATCGTGCACGAGCAGCCTGTACTGGTGGCGTCCCTGCTGTCGGAGTTCCTCGCGCGCTGACTGCCCCAGCAACCGCCGGCTGCGGTATTTCAGTAAAGCGATGGCATCCCGGGGGGCCGGGTCTTGAAGCGCCGATGGGTCCACAGGTACTGGGCGGCATCCTGCCGGATGAGCGACTCGAGGTGCGCGTTCATGCCCCGGGTGTCCGCAATGGCATCGGCCGTGGGAAAGTCATTCCAGGGCAGGCTCACCTCGATATCGTAGCCGTGCGGCTTGAGGATTGATGTGACCGTTATGGCCTGCGCGCGCGCCACCCTGCAAAAGCGCGAGAGTGATGTGGTTGTCGCAGCCTGCACGCCAAAGAAATCTATGAACTCCGAGGTGCCGGGACCATAGTCCAGGTCGGGCAGCAGGTACAGCAGGGCACCCCCGCTGATGTCCTGCGCAATCCTGCGCACGCCCTGCGAGCGCGGAAACATCAGGACTTCGCCAAAGCGCTTCCTGCCGTCCTGCACCCATTGGTCAACCACCAGGTTTTCAAGCGGCATGTAGATGGTCGCGAACCTGCGCGGCACGGCCAGCGTCAGCGCGGTCCAGCCGGCGTCCAGGCCGACGAAATGCGGCGCGAAGATGACGATTGGCCGGCCAGCCCCGAAAATCCCTGGCTCACCCGTCAGGCGCAACCGCTTGCGAATGGTGCCGGGGTCACCGTGCCAGAGCCAGCTGCGATCCAGCCAGGCTTGCCCGAAATGCCGGAAGTGTTCCCGCGCCAGGGACTCCCGCTGCCCGGCCGTCAGCTCAGGAAAGCACAGAGCCAGGTTGGTCAATGCAATGCGCCGGCGCGACCGTGCGGCCGAGTAGAGCACCCACCCCAGTGCAGTGCCCATCGCCCGCACCCATCCGAGCGGCATGTGGCTGAGCAACCGCATGAAGACAATGCCCAGGTGGCTCAGCATGGTTCAGCTCTCCTTTCGGGGTTGCTTATACCGTGCATAGCCCCAGAGGTAGAGATCCGGCCGCCGCAGGATGAGCCGCTCCATGCAGGCATTCATCGCAGCGGCGGCTTCATCGTTGCTGGCGCCGGGCGGCACGTCGAGAGGCTCGACGTTGAGCACGTAGCCCCGGCCGCCGGGGAGCCGGTCTCCCCACACCATGAGCATCGGTGCGCCTGTCTGGCGCGACAGCCTGAAGGCCAGGGTCATCGTGTAGGCAGGGCGGCCGAAAAACGGGGCCCAGACGCCCAGCCCCTCTGCCGGAACCTGGTCAGGCAGAAGGCCCACGGGCCTGCCTTGCTTGAGCGCCTTGAGAAGAAGCCGCACACCGGCGGTGGTCGTGGGCGCCGGTTCCAGGCCCGGCGCGGCGCGGACCTCGCGAAGGATGGCGTCAAACCAGGGGGTTTTTGACGGCTTGTACAACACGGTCATCGCGCCGTACCGCGGCGCGAAGCGGCCCGCCACAGCCTGCGCGGCCGACTCGAACGAACCCAGGTGCGGCGTGACAAGGATCGCCCCCTTGCCCGCCGCCAGCGCAGCCTCCACCAACTCTGCGTTGCGCCACGACAGCAGGGGCTGCTTCCGCGACTGCGGTCGCAGCCAGATCCACGGCGTTTCGGTCACCAGCTGGCCAGCCCCGGCAATAGCCCGGCGCGCCTGCGCTCCCGTCACGCCCGCCAGGCCCGTGTTTTCCCGGAAACGGTGGCGGTAGACCGGCGAAGCAAGGTAGACCACCCAGCCCAGCAGCGCCCCCAGCGCATGCAAAAAAGACAGGGGCAGTCGGGCAGACAGGCGAAACAGCAGTTCCATGGATATAAAATGCGGACGTCGCTGAGTTATTGGACTACTTGCAGGGCGACATTAAACAATTCTGCTAAAGCGTTCGCCGGAGCTCCCGCTCAAGGCAACGCGCCTTGACAACAATGGAGTTTATTCAAATGGCGAACGATTTCCTCTTTACTTCCGAATCAGTCTCCGAGGGCCACCCCGACAAGGTGGCCGACCAGGTGTCTGACGCAATCCTGGATGCGATCTTTGCGCAGGACCCGCGCTCGCGTGTGGCGGCCGAGACACTGTGCAACACCGGCCTCGTCGTCCTGGCCGGCGAAATCACTACCAATGCGCATGTGGACTACATCCAGGTCGCGCGCGACACCATCAGGCGCATTGGCTATGACAACACCGAATACGGCATCGACTACAAGGGCTGCGCCGTCATGGTCTGCTATGACAAGCAGTCCAACGACAT
>CAZFKW010000158.1:0-2723 GCA_964519795.1 uncultured Ramlibacter sp.
CGCCGGTGTGACGCGTGTGGCACTGGGCTACCAGATCCCCATTGCCAATGCCATTCTGACGACGGAGAACGTCGAGCAGGCCGTCGCCCGGCAGACCGACAAGGGCCGTGATGCGGCCCGCGTGGCCGTCGAGATGGCCAACCTGCTGGACGATCTCTCATGAGCGCAGAAAAAGCAGTCAAGCCTGCCCCCGGCGAAAAGCAGTCACGCACGGGCCTGACCAGCACCGGTGCGCGCAAGGCGTCCGCCAAGTCCAGCCGCAGCCGCGCGCGCGAGTTTGCGCTTCAGGCGCTCTACCAGCACATCGTCGGCGGCAACGAGGCCGAAGCCATCGACATGTTCACCCGCGACCTCGCCGGATTCCACAAGGCCGACTCGGTCCACTACGACGCCCTGCTCCATGGCTGCATCCGTGAAGCAGGCGAGCTGGACGCGCTCATCGGCCCGCTGCTTGACCGCAAGTTTGCCGAGATCTCTCCCATCGAGCATGGCGTCATGTGGATCGGAGCCTACGAGTTCCGCCACTGTCCCGAAGTGCCATGGCGTGTGGTCATCAACGAATGCATTGAACTGGCCAAGGAGTTCGGCGGCACCGATGGCCACAAGTACGTCAATGCCGTGTTGAACGGCCTGGCGCCGGGCCTGCGTCCACTGGAAGTCCAAGCCGACAGGGCCGGCGGCAAGGCGCGCCCATGAGGATCTCGGCCCGCGCGGAGCGCATCGAACCCTTCTACGTGATGGAAGTGGCCAAGGCCGCGTCGCTCATGGCGCGCGAAGTCGCGCACAGTGACAGGCCGATGATCTTCCTGAACATCGGCGAGCCCGACTTCACCGCGCCCCCGCTGGTGCAGGAAGCGGCCGCCCGCGCCGTGCGCAACGGCGCGACCCAGTACACCCAGGCCACCGGCCTGGAGGCACTGCGCGAGCGCATCAGTGCCTGGTATGCCACGCGCTTCGGCATCCAGGTGCCGGCCCGCCGCATCGTCGTGACAGCTGGCGCCTCCGCGGCGCTGCAGCTGGCCTGCCTGGCGCTGATCGAGGCGGGCGATGAAGTCCTCATGCCCGACCCGAGCTACCCCTGCAACCGGCACTTTGTGAGCGCTGCTGACGGCAAGGCCGTGTTGGTCCCCACATCTGCGGCCGAGCGCTACCAGCTCAGTGCCACCAAGGTGGAAGCCGCCTGGGGCGAGAAGACGCGTGGCGTCCTGCTGGCCTCCCCTTCCAACCCGACCGGCACCTCGATCCACCCCGACGAACTGCGCCGCATCCACGACGTGGTGAGCCGCCGGGGTGGCATCACGCTGGTCGATGAAATCTACCTGGGCCTCTCCTACGACAGCACCTTCGGCCAGAGCGCGCTGGCGATTGACGACCAGGTCATCAGCATCAACAGCTTCTCCAAGTACTTCAACATGACGGGCTGGCGTCTGGGCTGGATGGTGGTGCCCGATGTGCTGGTGCCGGTCGTCGAGCGGCTGGCCCAGAACCTGTTCATCTGCCCGAGCACGGTGTCGCAGCATGCGGCGCTGGCCTGCTTTGAAGATGCCAGCATTGCCGTGTACGAGCGGCGGCGGGCGGAATTCAAGGCGCGGCGCGACTGGTTCATTCCCGCGCTGAACGACATGGGGCTGGAGGTACCGGTCATGCCTGACGGCGCCTTCTATGCATGGGCCGACTGCACGAAGGCCTGTGCGAAGCTTGGCGTGGAGGGCAGCTGGGATTTCGCCTTCGAAGTCATGAAGCGCGCCCATGTTGCCGTCACGCCGGGGCGGGACTTCGGCACCGCAGACACGCACAGGTTCATCCGCTTTTCGACGGCCAACTCGATGGCGCAGCTGCAGGAGTCGGCGGCCCGCCTCAAAGCGCTGCTGGCATGAGTGCACGAAGCGCTGAATTCAGCTGGCCGATACGGGTGTACTGGGAAGACACGGACGCAGGCGGCATCGTCTTCTATGCCAACTACCTGAAGTTCTTCGAGCGCGCGCGTACCGAATGGCTGCGCTCCCTGGGCATCGGGCAAAGCCGGTTGCGCGAGACGACCGGGGGCATCTTCGTCGTCAGTGAAACGTCAGTGAACTATCACTCGCCCGCCCGCCTCGATGATGAACTTGTTGTTACCGCCTCACTCACAGAAAAAGGCCGTGCGTCGCTGACAATCAGGCAACGTGCCATCTTCAGGTCCTCAGGCCCTGAAAAGGTCCTCTGCGAGGGCAGCATCCGCATCGGCTGGGTCGATGCCGCCACCCTCAAGCCTGCGAGAATCCCGCAAAACCTCCTGGAAATGCTGAAATGAACCAAGACATGTCGATGCTCAGCCTGGTCCTCAACGCAAGCTGGGTGGTGCAGTTCGTGATGGTATTGCTGGTGATTGTTTCCATTGCCAGCTGGGCGGCCATCTTCCGCAAGATCATCGCCATCAAGCGCATCCGGTCGCTCAATGAGTTGTTCGAGCGGGAGTTCTGGTCCGGCACCAGCCTGAATGACCTGTTCTCGGCCGCGGCGCAGAATGCCAAGCATTCCGGGCCGATGGAACGGATTTTTGCCAGCGGCATGCGCGAGTACCAGAAGCTGCGCGAGCGCCGCATCAGCGATCCCGGCACCCTGATGGACGGCGCACGCCGCGCCATGCGCGCCAGCTTCCAGCGCGAGATGGACGTCGCCGAGTCCAACCTGTCCTTCCTGGCCTCGGTCGGTTCAGTCTCGCCCTATGTTGGCCTGTTCGG
>CAZFKW010000158.1:2733-3883 GCA_964519795.1 uncultured Ramlibacter sp.
CCAGCCTGCAGCAGGTGACGCTTGCCACCGTGGCCCCCGGCATTGCTGAAGCACTGGTGGCCACCGCCATCGGCCTGTTCGCCGCCATTCCGGCGGTGGTGGCCTACAACCGCTTTGCGCACGACATCGACCGGATTGCCATCAAGCTGGAGACTTTCATCGAGGAGTTCTCCAATATCCTGCAACGCAACCTGGGTGCCCACACGCCGGGCTCCACGGCCTCAGGCCACTGAGCGGCCACAGGAGCAGGACCATGCCCTCAGTCGCATCCAGGAGCCGGGGCCGCGGAAGGCGCACCATCAACGAGATCAACATGGTCCCGTTCATTGACGTGATGCTCGTGCTGCTCATCATCTTCATGGTGACCGCACCGCTCATCACGCCAAGCCTCATCGACCTGCCCACGGTCGGAAAGGCGGCGCGCCAGCCCGACCAGTTCATCCAGATCACCATCTCGAAGGATGAGTCGCTGGAGATGAAGATCAAGGACCAGACGACAAAGATCACGGTTGAAGCCGTGGCCGCCGCCGTCAGGCAGGCCCAGCAGGGCCAGTCCAGCACGGCCGTGGTCATCAGCGCAGACCGCAATGTCAAGTACGAGTCCGTCGTCAAGGTGATGGACACCTTGCAGCGCGCTGGCGTGGAGCGCGTCGGCCTGTCCGTGCAGATTGCCAACTGAGGCCGCCATGCCCAGCAGCACCGACCGCCTCGAGTTTGCGCCGCCCCAGCCGCCGGGCATGCTGCGCGCATTCGGCCTGGCGGTCCTGGCGCACATCCTGTTGCTGCTGGCGCTCACCTGGGGGGTGAGCTGGAAGCGCGAGTCGGAAAACCTGGCCGTTGAAGCTGAGCTCTGGGCCAGCATCCCCCAACAGGCGGCTCCCAAACCAGTCGAGGTGCAGCCTCCGCCCCCCTTGCCCAAAGTGGTCCCACCCCCGCCCCCACCCGTGGTCAAGCATGCGCAGATCGCCGTCGAAAAGGAAGTGAAAAAGCCCGAGCCGGTCAAGAAGGTTCCGCCCAAAGCCGAACCAAAGCCCGAGCCCAAACCCAAGCCTGTGGCCAAGGCCGAACCACCAAAGAAGGTAGCTGAGGCGCCGAAACCGAAAGCCTCTACGCCCAGGCAGATTGCCGAGGCCGATGCGAAGCGGCTGGA
>CAZFKW010000158.1:3893-8922 GCA_964519795.1 uncultured Ramlibacter sp.
CATGAAGCGCATGGCAGGTCTGGCCGGCGCGACAGGGGCACCGTCCGCCACTGGTTCGGCACTGCAATCCGCCGGGCCGTCGGCGAGTTATGCCGGGCGCGTCAGGGCGCGGGTCAAACCCAACATCGTTTTCTCTGACGAAGTTACGGGCAATCCCACGGCAGAAGTGGAAGTCCGCACATCGCCCGACGGCACCATCGTCGGGCGCACACTCATCAAGCCCAGCGGCGTCAAGTCATGGGACGACGCGGTAATCAAGGCTCTGGACAAGACGGAAGTCCTGCCAAGAGATATAGATGGCCGGGTTCCTTCTCCGCTGATCATCAGCTTCCGCCCCAAGGACTGATCGGGCGCAGCCCGTCCAACCCCTTAGCAGGTTGGCGGTGATGGGCGCCCGCCGTAGCGGAATCAAGGAGGAGGGATGGCGAAGCCAGACCGGGGGACATCCGCGGAGGCGGGTGCCCGTCGTCGCCAACCTGCGGGGCAGATCCCAATGCAGCGAAAACTACTCGTAGACAATCTGCGCCGCACCCCTGGCCTGCGCCGTCCAGCTGGCCAGCGCCGCATCACTCGGGAAGAACCTGGCGGCATCACCTTCCATCACGACATAGCGGGTGATATCCCCGACGCTGATGGCAAACCGCACAGGCAGGCCCCGCACGAGTTCGCCCTGCTCCGTCATCTCGCTGCGGGCCGGGAACTCCTTGAGCAGCCTTGCGGCGTCCGGCCGCACGGTATCCTGGATGTCAATGGCCACGTTCAGGAACTTGCCAAAACGGCATCGCGCAGTGGCCAGGTCCCACACCTGGTTCACGGTGTATTGCAGTCCGCCGGAAAACCGGTCTGGCTGCAGCTTGCCCATGCAGATGACAAGCTCGTCTTCCTTGAGGAGGTTACGGTTCGCATTGATGAGCGCTTCGTCGGCCCGCGCATCGATGCTGCCGGTCTTGTCGTCCAGCTTGAACAGCGCAAGCTTGCCGCGCTGGCCGTTGATGACACGGAAGTCGGTGACGATGCCGGCGAGCAGGAGCTGCGGCTCGCGCGAGTCGATGAGTTCGTCGATCCTGCGCCTGGCAAAGCGGCGCACCTCCAGCTCAACCTCGTCAAACAGATGGCCCGAGAGATAAAAGCCGACTGCCGTCTTTTCATAGGTCAATCGCTCCTTCACTCCCCAGGGCGTGGCCTCCACCAGGTCCGGCTCCTGCGTGCTCGCGGCATGCGAGTCGGACATGTCGAACAGGCCGCCCTGGTTGGCATTGGCTGCCATGACGTTGGCAAAATCAAATGCCCGGTCCACCGAGGCGATCAGTGATGCGCGGTTGAGTTGCAGCGAGTCAAAGGCGCCCGCCTTGATGAGCGCCTCCACCGTGCGCTTGTTGAGCCGCGTCCGGTCCACGCGGGCGCAGAAGTCATAGAGGCTCCTGAACGGCCCGCCCTCATTGCGCGCCGCCACGATCGCATCAATCGCCTGCTGGCCCGTGCCCTTGACAGCGCCCAGGCCGTAGCGGATCACCTTGTCAGTCACCGGCTCGAAGCGGTGGTTGCCCCGGTTGACATCCGGCGGCTCGAAGCTCATGCCGAAGTTTTTCTGCGCGTCCTCGAACAGCACCTTGAGCTTGTCGGTGTCGTCCATTTCCACCGTCATGTTGGCGCAGAAGAACTCGGCCGTGTAGTGCACCTTCAGCCAGCCCGTGTGGTAGGCCAGCAGCGAGTAGGCGGCAGCGTGCGACTTGTTGAAGCCGTATCCGGCAAACTTCTCCATCAGGTCGAAAATCTCGTCGGCCTTCTCCTGTCCGATGCCGTTGTAGCCGCCCAGGATCTGCGCCGTCTGCATCACCTGCTCCTGGTAGACCATGATGCCGTAGGTCTCGCTGAGCATGTCAGCCACAAGTGGATGCGGGTAAGCCACTTCCTCACGCCCGTGCTTGCGCGCCACGAAGCTCGGGATCAGATCCATCGGGCCGGGACGGTACAAGGCGTTCAGGGCAATCAGGTCTTCCAGGCGCGTGGGCCGCGCATCGCGCAGCATGCCCTGCATGCCGCGGCTTTCAAACTGGAACACGGCCTCGGTCTTGCCGTCGGCAAAGAGCTTGTAGGTGGCCGCGTCGTCCAGCGCAATGTTCTCGAAGGCAAAGCCCTCCTGGCCCTTGTGGCGGGCCACGATGAAGTCCTTGGCAATCTCCAGGATGGTCAGCGTGGCAAGGCCCAGAAAGTCGAACTTGACGAGGCCCGCAGCCTCCACATCATCCTTGTCGTACTGGCTGACGGCCGAGTCGCTGCCCGGCTGCTGGTACAGGGGGGTGAAGTCCGTCAGCTTGCCTGGTGCAATCAGCACACCGCCCGCATGCATGCCGACGTTGCGCGTCATGCCTTCGAGCTTTTGCGCCAGGGCCAGCAAGGTCTTGACGTCATCCTCACGCTCCAGCCGCTCGGCCAGGACCGGCTCCTGCTTCACCGCATCGGCAATGGTGACATGCGTGCCGGGCTTGTTGGGAATGAGCTTGCTGATGCCATCACAGAAGGTGTAGCTCATGTCGAGCACACGCCCCACGTCACGGATGGCCGCGCGTGCAGCCATGGTGCCGAAGGTGGCAATCTGGCTCACGGCATTCTTGCCATACTTGCCCTTGACGTAATCGATGACGAGGTTGCGGTTGGCCTGGCAGAAGTCGATGTCGAAGTCAGGCATGGACACCCGCTCCGGATTCAGGAAACGCTCGAACAGCAGGTTGTACTGCAACGGGTCGAGGTCGGTGATCTTCAATGAATACGCGACCAGCGAGCCGGCACCCGAGCCCCGTCCCGGCCCGACCGGGCAGCCGTTCTTCTTGGCCCAGTTGATGAAGTCGCCCACGATCAGGAAGTAGCCGGGAAATCCCATCTTCAGGATGGTGCCGATCTCGAACTCCAGCCGCTGCAGGTAGCGCGGCCGCTCCTTTTCGCGCCGCACCGGGTCCGGGTACAGGTGTTCGAGACGCTCGTTCAGGCCTTCATGCGATGCATGGCGGAAATACTCTTCGGGCGTCAGCTTCTGCCCGTTGACTTCGGGTGTGGGGAACTCCGGCAGGTGCGGTTTGCCCAGCACCAGGGTGAGGTTGCAGCGGCGGGCAACCTCCACACTGTTGGCCACGGCCGAGGGCAGGTCGGCAAACAGCGCTTTCATCTGCGCCGACGATTTGAAGTACTGCTCACGGGTGAACTTGCGGACGCGGCGCTGGTTGCCCAGGATCTCGCCTTCGGAGATGCAGACGCGCGCCTCGTGGGCCTCATAGTCTTCCTCGCGGGTGAACTGCACAGGGTGTGTCGCCACAACCGGCAGTTTCATGCGCGCAGCCAGCTGGACAGCAGCCGACACATGCGCCTCATCATCAGCGCGCCCCGCTCGCTGGAGTTCAATGTAGAAGCGGTGCGGGAACATCGTGGCCAGCTGCAGGGCAACCGCAGAGGCACGTTCATTGTCCCCCTGCACCAGCGCCTGCCCCAGCGGCCCGGCCTGCGCGCCTGACAGCACGATCAGCCCCTCGCCGAGTTCCCTGAGCCACTCCAGCCTGCAGACTGCCTGGGCCTTGATGACGTTCCCGGTCCAGCCGCGGGCCAGCAGCTCGCACAGGTTCAGGTAGCCCTGCCGGCTTTGTACCAGCAAGGCAATGCGCGACAGCGCCGCTGCATCCTTGCCCAGGCCCTCCAGCATGACCTCTGCGCCCAGGATGGGCTTGACGCCGGCGCCACGCGCTGCCTTGTAGAACTTGATGCCGCCGAAAAGATTGTTGAGGTCCGTGACGGCCAGGGCGGGCTGGCCATCGGCGGCTGCGGCCTTGACGATGTCGTCGATCCGGTTGGTGCCGTCAACGACGGAAAATTCTGTGTGCAGGCGCAGGTGTACGAACATCGCTTCATTCTACGGTCGCGGGATAATCAGCACCGTGAAATCCATCCTCAATATTGCGGCTTACCGCTTCGTCAGCATCACCGACCCCCTGGTGCTGCGTGAAACGGTTTTCCAGGCCGCCACAAGCCTTGAACTCAAGGGCACCGTGCTCATCGCCGAAGAAGGGATCAACCTGTTTCTGGCGGGGCCGCAGGCGCAGATCAGCAGCTTCCTCGCGCAACTCCGCAGTGATGCGCGCCTTGCAGCGCTGGAGGTCAAGGAGAGCTGGTCTGACGCCCAACCATTCCGGAAGCTGCTGGTCAAGGTCAAGCGCGAAATCATCCGCATGGACCACCCGGCCATCAAGCCAGACTTCTCACGGGCTGACGGACGCGCGCCCTCCGTGGACGCCGCCACCGTACGCCGCTGGCTCGACCAGGGCCATGACGATGTGGGCCGGCCGGTGGTCACGCTGGACACGCGCAACGGCTTCGAGGTGGACCACGGCACGTTCAATGGCGCCATCGACTGGCGCATCGGCAAGTTCACCGAATTTCCGCAGGCCTTCAGGAACCACAGGGCCGAACTTCAAGGCAAGACGGTGGTCAGTTTCTGCACCGGCGGCATCCGCTGCGAGAAGGCGGCCATCTTCATGCGCGAGGAAGGGCTGGAGCATGTGTACCAGCTGGAGGGCGGCATCCTCAAGTACTTTGAGGAGACTGGCGGTGAGCACTACAGCGGTGCCTGCTTCGTGTTTGATGAGCGCGAGTCGCTGATGCCCGACCTGGCGCCCGCCACACGCAGCCCTCCGCGGGGGTGACTACTCCGGCTTATGCTCGGGAAGAGGGATGAACTCCGTCTCGCCGGGGACCTGGGCAAAAGCACCGGCAGCCCAGTCTTCCGAAGCCTTGACGATACGTTCCCTGCTGCTCGACACAAAGTTCCACCACATGAAGCGGCGCTCGGGCAATGCATCGCCACCGAGCACCATGAGACGAACGTTGGTCGCGCCAGCCTGCACGATGGCGTCCTGCCCGGGCTCCAGCACGGCAAAACTGCCGGCCGGCAGCGCTGCAGAATCCAGCTGCGCATCGCCTTCAACGCAATAGGCAGCCAGTTCCTGGGCGAGTTGCGGCAACGTGAGTGAAGCGCCTGCGGGAA
>CAZFKW010000159.1:0-360 GCA_964519795.1 uncultured Ramlibacter sp.
CACCTACGTGTACGACCGCAATTTCGGCGGCGCGCCGATCTGCGCGCTCAACGCGTCACTGGAGGACCAGCAACTGGCCTCGTCCGGCGACCAACTGTCGAACGAATGGACCAAAGTGCGTTCGCGGCCGAACCTGACCAATTGCTTCGATAGCGAACGCAGGAGCAGTTGCGGCGACTTCTGATCCGGTCGTCCGCTGCATGGCGCGGTGCCGGCTCAGGCCGCGCCGCGCAGGGTTCGTGACGCACGCTGCACCAGCAGCGAACACAATTTGGAAGGCGGCGGCGGATGCGACAGCAGCTTCGCGTCGTGGCGGGCGGCAAGTTCACGACGTACCGGATCATGGCCAAGGATGCCATC
>CAZFKW010000159.1:370-8896 GCA_964519795.1 uncultured Ramlibacter sp.
CTCGCCGCGATCGAGGCGGTGTTGACGATCACGCCTCGCGTCTCGCCCTCCCGCACGGCAAGTTCCAGCATGCCGGGCTGCGGAGCGCTGCACAGCAGGATGCGCAAGGCCTGTGGCTGTCGATGCACGGCGATGCGCAGCAGCTTCCACACCGGGTCGTCCTCGCTCGCGGAGGCGCACAACACCGCATCGATCATGGTGCGCCCGTCCTCGATCCGCGCGCAAGCGGCATCGAGCGAGGACTCCGCATTCACGGCATAGCCCCAGGCCCGCAGCAAGGCGGCCAGCGCCTCGCGCAGGGCGTCATCCGTGTCCAGCAACACCGCGCGCGGCGGCCGTTGCAGCACCAAGACCCGGCCCGCCTGCCACAACACGCCCGCGGCATAGCCGCGCTCGGGCAGCTCAGCCGCGGGCCGCTTGACCGGGCGCAGCAGTTGCGTGCCGCGTGCGCGCGCCAGACAGTGGGCCTGCAACGGGCACTCGTTGCATTTGGGGCGCGGGCTGCATAGCGTGGCACCCAGGTCCATCAGGGCCTGGTTATATTCGGCCGCCCGCCCGGCGGGCAGGTGTTCGGCGGCCAGCGCCCACAGGCGCTGTTGTCCCGCCGCGGTATGCACCGGCGTATCCACATCAAACAGGCGTGAGAGCACGCGCACGGCGTTGCCGTCCACCGCGGGCACATCCTCCCCGAACGCCAGTGAGGCGATCGCGCCGGCGGTGTAAGCGCCGATCCCCGGCAGGTTGCGCAGTTCGGCCGCGGTGCGCGGCATGCGGCCGCCGCCCTCGGCCACCAGCTGCCGCGCCGCCCGGTGCAGGTTGCGCGCGCGGCTGTAGTAGCCAAGCCCCTCCCAGGCGTTGAGCACCTGCTGTTCGCGGGCGGCGGCCAGCGCCTGCACACTGGGGAACTGTTGCATCCAGCGGCGGTAGTAGGGCAGCATGGTCTCGAGCCGGGTTTGCTGGGCCATGATCTCGGCCACCCATACCGCATACGGCTCCGGCTGCTCACGCCACGGCAAGCTGCGCTTGCGTGCGTGATACCAGCGGAGCAATGGCGTGGCGATCTGTGATTTCACTTGTTCAATGGGGTGTGGCCGCGCCGGCCACCGGCTTAGAGCTGGAAGCCGCCGCGGGCGGGTACCAGCTTGTAGTCAAAATTATCCACCAGCTCCTGCATTTGCATTCCCAGGTCCTGCCAGGCGCTGCTGCCCAGGACGCGCCGGGCAGTGTCCATGGTGGGGATGACGGCTTCGGCCAGCAAGCGCGGCTGCTCACCGTACACCGTCAGCCAGGCCTCGCTCAGCGCCACGCCCAACCCTTCCAGCGCAGGCACAAACTTGCGGATATGGAACTCGAAGTAATCCTCTTCGCGCCCGGGCTGAATATCCCAGGTCATCAACAACTTGATCCCGGACATGCTAAGACGCTGCCTCCAGCACAACGACCTTGGTCTCGCTGGGCACACTTGAGGATGTGACCTTGAGTGAAGTCTCAGCCTTTTCTTTGTTCAGTCCCATCTCCTGCAGGAACTGCTTGAGCGGGTTGAGCTTCAGCATGGTGCCGTCGACCTTGTAGTGCATGGGGATCACAATGCCGGGCTCGAACATGGCGATGACTTCGGCGGCCTTGGCAGCCGTCAGCGCATTGCCGCCGCCCACGGGCACCAGCAACACATCCACCGTGCCCAGCGCTTCCACCTGGGTGCGGCTGGGCACGCTGCGCATATCGCCCAAGTGGCACACGGTCACGCCATCGTAATCGAAAGTGAACACAATATTGGAGTCCTTGCCTTCATTGATGGCGACGCCAGTCACAAACACGCCGCCGATCTCATACTCGCCCGCGCCGCGGATCTCCCAGCTGGCGCCCTTGGCGCCTTTGACAAAGTTATGGCCGGGCGCGTCATGGCTGATCGAGACGATATCGGCCTTCAGCTTGAGCGCCTTGAAGCCGGCGCTGCTGTGGTCATAGGGATCGGTCACTACGGTGGGCATGCTGCGCTCCGTAATGCGAAAACAGGAATTTCCGTACCAGGTGATGTCCATGCAATGCTCTTTCAGGGGAAAGTATGCGCTAACAACGTACAAAGTGATTATAACATTTTGCTGTCTGATGCCTCTGGTGTTCGCTTTGCGAGCAGAGGCATCAGTACGAGTCCGTATAATGGTTGCATGCTGCAACAACTTGCGGCGCGCACTGCCGGCGGCGGGCGCGTGGAACGCGGCCCAGACTCCTGGCGCTTCAGCCTGGACCCAGCCCAGCGCGGCGCATACCAGCTGGCCCAGCTTGATGATTACACTGGCGTGCCACGCCGTCGCTTCACCCAACGTCCACCGCTGCGCCTCAGCCTACGCGCCCGCGCCTCGCACCTCAACCTGGCCGGCACCTGGGGCTTCGGCCTGTGGAACGATCCCTTCGGTTTCTCCCTCGGCTTCGGCGGCCGCAGCCAGCTGCCAGCCCTGCCCAACGCGGCCTGGTTCATGTTCGCCTCACCGCGCAATCATTTAAGCCTGCAGGACGGGCTACCCAGCAACGGCAGCATGGCCGCGGTTTACCGTTCGCCGCGCATCCCCAGCCTGCTGCTGGCGCCCGGTTTGCTGGCCTTGCCGCTTTTAGCGCTGCCAGCCGCGGCCCGCGGCCTGCGCCGCCTGGCTGCCGGGTTGGTGCAGCAGGACGCGACCGCGCTGCAGCACGACCCGCGCGAGTGGCACAATTACGAACTGCTCTGGCAAGCCGACAAAGTAGACTTTCGTATTGACGGGCAAAGCGTATTCCTCAGTCAAACCTCACCCAAACCCCCGCTTAGTCTTGTGATCTGGCTTGATAATCAATATGCGGCCTGGCTGCCCAGCGGCAAACTGCGCTATGGCGTTGAAGAACCACAGGCGGATAGCTGGGTCGAGATCAGTGATTTGCAAGTACAGTAGGCCATTGTGAAGCGAATCGGCATCATCCCCAAAGTCTCCGGCGTGGGCGGCATGGTTTCCTTCCAGGCCAAGCTCATTCAGGGTCTGGCCGCCCGCGGCATCCAGCACAGCTTTGAGTTGAGCGAACCGCTGGATAGCCTGCTGGTGATCGGCGGCACGCGCCATGTGGGCGCACTGCGCCGGGCGCGCCGTCACAACATCCCCGTTGTGCAGCGGCTGGATGGCATCAACTGGCTGCACCGTCACATGCGCACCGGCATCAAGCATTGGCTGCGTGCGGAGCGCGGCAACCGCGTGCTGGCCCACATCCGCAGCCAGCTGGCCACCGGCATCGTCTACCAAAGCCGCTTTGTGCAGGAGTGGTGGCAGCGCCAGTTTGGCGCCGGGCCTGAGTATCGCATCATCCACAATGGCGTTGACCTGGACGTCTTCACGCCCGAAGGCGAAGAAACGTCGCCGAGCAGTCACTTTCGCATTCTGGTTGTGGAAGGCAGCCTGCGCGGAGGCTACGAACTCGGGCTGGAAAGTGCGATCCAACTGACCCAGGCGCTGGAACGCGAGCACAAGCTGGATGTGGAGCTGAGCGTAGCCGGCATGGTCAGTGAAGTGCAGCGCATGCGCCATGCCGGGCGCACCCAACGCCCGATCAACTGGATTGGCGTAGTAGCTAATGACAAGGTGCCCGCCCTCAACCGCCGCGCCCACCTGCTGTATTCGACTGACATCAATGCCGCCTGCCCCAACTCGGTCATCGAGGCGCTGGCCTGCGGCCTGCCCGTGCTGGCATATGACACCGGCGCACTGAACGAACTCGTGCCCGCCAACGCTGGGCGCCTGGTGGCCTTCGGGGGCGACCCGTGGCGGCTGGAGCCGCCCGATGCGCTCGCCCTGGCCGCGGCCGCCGCCGAACTGCTCACCGCGCCAGCGGCACAGCAGGCTGCGATGCGCCAGGCGGCCCGCCAGCACGCCGAAGCGCATCTAGGGCTCGACAAGATGCTGGATGCGTATCTGGAGGCGCTGCGTGGCTAATCCCTTGCTGGGGCTGGCGGCCGCGGCGGCCCGCCTGCTGCCTGCGCCGCTCAAGCGCGGGCTGTACAAGCTCGGCCCGCTCAGCCGTGGCCTGCGCGCCGCCCTCAACCGCGCTGCGCCGCGCGGGCTCAGCGAAGTCCGCATCGCCGGCGGTGACTTGCAAGGCGCCACACTGCTGCTGGACCTGCAATCCGAGAAGGACTACTGGCTGGGCACCTATGAGATGCAACTGCAGCACGCCATCCAGCGCTGGGTGCAGCCCGGCCAGGTGATATACGACCTGGGCGCCAATGTTGGCTACGTCAGCTTACTGTTTGCCCGCGCGGTAGGCGCACATGGCCAGGTCTTCGCGTTTGAGCCGCTGCCTACGAATCAAGAGCGTCTGCGCCGCAACCTTGAACTCAACCCAGGCCTGCCCGTTCAGCTCATCCCAGCCGCGGCGGCCGAGAAGAGCGGCCGCGGTATCTTCGCCCTGCACGGCTCAGACGATATGGGGCGGCTGCAGATGGATAATGGCTCAGCCACTGAAACCATTGAAGTTGAGACGATCGCGCTGGATGATTTCGCCAAAACCCATGCCGCGCCCAGCTTGATCAAAATAGATGTCGAAGGCGCGGAAGCTTTGGTGCTGCAAGGCATGCCCACCCTCCTGCGCTCAGCCAAACCGCTCCTCTTGATTGAGCTGCACGGCTACGAAGCCGGCCGCGCCTGTTGGCAATTATTGGAGCAAGCTGGCTACGAAATGTACTGGATGGACGCAGCGCGTATAAAAGCGGTCAGCGAACTTAAAAAGAAGAACTACATCCTGGCGAGGCCGGCGTGAGTCACTTCGCTGGCCGCCTGGGCATTGTGCAGCGCGTGCTGCCCAGCTACCGCGCCCCCTTCTTCGAGTTGCTAGCCCAGCACACGGATGGACTCAGCGTGTTCGCCGGGCAGCCGCGTCCGGGCGAAGCCATTCGCTCTGCGATGCACCTGTCCGTTGCGCACTGGCAGCCCGCCTTCAACCTGCACTTGCTTTCCGGCCCGGTGTATCTCTGCTACCAGCGCGGCCTGCTCGACTGGCTGCAGGGCTTGAACCCGGATGCGCTGGTGGTCGAAGCCAACCCGCGCTATCTCAGCACACCGCAAGGCTTACGCTGGATGAAAACTCATGGACGCCCCGTGCTGGGCTGGGGGCTGGGCGCGCCGCCCGCGCGCAGCCCGCTGGCCGCCGCCCGCACGGCGCGCCGCCTCAAGTTCCTGCAGCAATTCGACGGCCTCATCGCCTATAGCCAGCAGGGCGCGGCGCAGTACCGCGCCCTGGGCATTCCGGCCGAACGGGTCTTCGTTGCACCCAACGCAGTCGCCCCGCGCCCCAGCGCGCCTCTGCCCACACGCAGCTGGAACGGCCAGCTGACGCTGCTGTATGTGGGCCGCATCCAGGCGCGTAAGCGCCTGGATGCGCTATTGCGCGCCTGCGCCGCACTGCCCGCCCAGCACCAGCCTCGGCTGGTGCTGGTGGGTGACGGCCCGGCCCGGGCCGAGCTGCAGCAACTGGCCCTGAATATCTATCCCAATACCGAATTCCCCGGCCACTTGCAAGGCGAAGCCCTGGCGCAACGTTTCAACCAGGCCCATCTCTTCGTGCTGCCCGGCACCGGCGGGCTGGCCGTGCAGCAGGCCATGGCTCATGGCCTGCCTGTCATCGTTGCCGAAGGCGATGGCAGCCAGGCTGATCTGGTGGACAGCGACAACGGCTGGCTGCTGCCAGCTGGCGACGAGACCGCCCTGCGTGCCTCTCTGGCAGAAGCATTGGCCGACCCGGCCGCACTGGAAGCCAAAGGCGCGGTCTCTTACCAACGAGTGCAAGACACCTTCAATCTCGAGAGCATGGCCGCGGCTTTCATCCACGCCATCAATACGGTGAAAGGATGATACGTATCCTCTTCGTGGCCGATGGCCGCTCACCCATCACGCAGCAATGGCTGCAATACTTCATCGAGCAAGGCCACCAAGTCCATCTCGCCAGCACCTTCGCCTGCGAGCCGCAGGCTGGGCTGGCCTCATGGCATCACACGCCCGTCGCCTATAGCAGCGTTGCGCCCTCGGGGCGCAGCGCACGCGGCCTGCGCGCCATCCTGCCCACCGGCCTACGGACCCGCCTGCGTAACCTGGCTGGCCCGCTCACGCTGCCGGGCGCGGCGGCCGGGCTGCAAGCGGTCATCCGCCAAGTGCAGCCGCAGCTTGTGCACGCGCTGCGCATTCCGTATGAGGGCATGTTGGCCGCGGCTGCCCTGGCGGAGAGCCAACTGCCGTTGCTGGTCTCCGTGTGGGGCAACGATTTCACCCTGCATGCCCGCAGCACACCGCTGATGGCCTCCGCCACCCGCCGCGCCCTGCGCCGCGCCAGTGGCTTGCTGGCCGACACCCAGCGTGACTTGCAACTGGCCCAGCAATGGAGCCTGCCCGCCGGCGCCCCCACGCTGGCAGTGCCCGGCAATGGCGGCGTGCGGCGCAACCTGTTTCACCCGCCCAAACAAGCCGTCACCGCGCCGCGCATCATCAACCCGCGCGGGCTGCGCGCCTATGTGCGCAATGATGCCTTCTTCCGCGCCCTAGCCCAGGTCGTCAAGCAAGTGCCGGACCTGCAGGTGGACTGCCCTGCCATGCAAGGCGAACCCCAGGCCGAAGCCTGGGTGCGCCAGCACGACTTGCACGCCCATGTGAACTTGCTGCCCAAGTTGGCACCCGCCGACCTAGCGGAGTGTTACCGCCGCGCCCAACTGATGGTCTCGCCCAGCACGCACGACGGCACGCCCAACACCTTGTTGGAAGCGATGGCTTGCGGCCTGCTACCGGTTGCCGGCGACCTGGACTCTATTCGTGAATGGATCACGCCCGGCGAGAATGGCTTGCTGGTGAACCCTAATGACGCCGCCGCCCTGGCCGCCGCCATCCTGCGCGGGCTAAACGATGCAGACCTGCGCAGCAAGGCCGCTGCACACAACAGCACCCTCATCGCCGAGCGCGCCGACTATCACAGCGGTATGCGCCGCGCCGAAGCTTTCTATCAGGCTGTACTCTCGCGCTGATGTTTGACTACGAGCCAGTTCCCGCAGACCTGCGCACGCTGATGCTCGATGAGTTGCAACATGACGCCGAGCACAACGCGCTCTATATCAACCCGCTCCTGAAATCGGACGGCGCGGCTGCCTACCTGCCGTTGCTGCTCGTCGCGCTGGAAGCTGGCACGCCGGAGAGCTTCGCCCAAGCGCTTGCTACAGCTTCGCTGTTGCAAGCGCAACAGACCTACACTCGCCAGGGCCGCGAGGTCACCGCCAAACTGCCAGCCAACTATGCGCTCACCTTGGCCGCCGGCGAGTTCAATCGCTACTACATGCGCGCCGTGTGCCGCGCCGCGATCCAGCAGGCCGTCCCGGCGGTCGAGATCTATCGCGCCAAGGCAGTGGCCACGCCGCGCCAGACAGCAGACGAGCGCATCGGGCGGCGCCTGCCGCCGGATGCGGTATTGGCCGACTTGCGCCAGACCAACTTCGAGCAGCCCAGCCAGTACGGCCTCGGCGCGCCGAATTCCGGGTTAAGCATCCGCATCCCCCTTAACTAAAAAGAGGCCTTGCGGCCTCTTTTGTTTTTTACATGTGGATGGCCTGGCCTTCGGCGGCGTGGGCCACTTCCATCAGCACTTCGCTCAGGCTGGGGTGGGCGTGCACATTGCGCGCCACCTCGCCGGCAGTAAGCTCGGCCATCTGGGCAATGGTCAGCTCCGGCAGCAACTCGGTCACCTCGGGGCCGATCATGTGGGCGCCGAGGATCTCACCGTAGCGCTCGTCGGTGATCAGTTTGACCCAGCCGGCATAGTCACCCAGGCCAAGGGCTTTGCCGTTGACCTGGAAGTTGAAGCGGCTCACCTTGACCTGGTAACCGGCTTCCTTGGCTTGGGCCTCGGTGTGGCCAAATGAGGCCATTTGCGGATAGCAATAGGTGGCACGCGGCATCATGCGGTAGTCCAGCTTCACGCTTTCGGTGCCAGCGATGTTCTCGGCGCACACGATGCCTTGCGCCGAGCCGACATGCGCCAGCATCAGCTTGGCAGTGACGTCGCCGACAGCCCAGATGCCGGGCACGTTGGTGGCCATGCGGTCGTCGATCTCGATCTCGCCACGCTGGCCCAGCTTCACGCCGGCCGCTTCGAGGCCCATGTCCTTGGTATTGGGTCGGAAGCCGATCGCCATCAGAACTTGCTCAGCTTCGATGGTCTCCTGCCCGTCTTTGCCCGACACGGTCACTTTCACGCTGCCTTTGCCGGCGGCAACCTTCTCAAGTTTTGTACCGGTCTTTACAGTAATCCCGTTCTTGCCCATCTGCTTGGCCAGCTCTTTGCTAACTTCTTCGTCCTCCAGGGGAGCAATGCGGTCGAGCATTTCAACCAGCGTCACCTCGACGCCGTAGGCACTCCACACCGTCGCAAACTCCAGACCGATGGCGCCACCACCGACGATCACTGCGGACTTGGGCAGGGTTTCCTGCAGGATGGCTTCTTTGTAAGTCAGCACTTGCTTGCCGTCGACTTCAA